>NZ_JBNPXS010000032.1:0-33758 GCF_050433185.1 Desulfitispora alkaliphila | reverse complement strand
TATGTAAAATTATTGAATAAATAAAAATAAATGCAAGAATATTTCTTCTTAATTCTGGTTGTACTATGGTGATAAGTTTTTATGCAACACTAGTGTTGCTTCTTATATTATACAAGCTTTAGCGCTAACCCTTCAAAAATCATAGTGATAGTTACAAAGGACCAGAGTGATACAGCCAGCTTAAACCCAACCAGAAAGCTAACTGCTGCTCATATGGCTTTGGCTGACTACAAACGAACTAATATGAACTCAGGAATTGAACACCACTACATAACTTATACAGGAAGTGAAGAAGAAGGTTATAGAAAAGCCAGAGAATACTTGGAAACAAACCAAGCTAAAGCAGTAGCTTTAGTAGGGGATTTTAACACTACTGGAACTGAGCAAACGGTTAAATTAGCGGCAGAATATAGCCTTCCCCACCTATCCTTCTTTGCTACAAATGAAGAGTTATTTATTGATAACCCCTGGAGTTTCTCTTATAGAGAACGGCTAATTCACGAAACAGATATAATGATTAAGATTTTATCTAATCAATTAGCAGCTGATAAGATAGCAGTAGTTGTCTGCGATTTGATTAATATAGCCCAACGCTGGGAAGATTTGCAGTCCAACTTAGAGGAATTTGGGATAGATGTATATTTTTCTAATACTGTGTCCAGTAATGAAAATGATTTTACTCAGCAAATTGATTACTTGAATGAGCTTCAAGATGAGTATGATGCAATTGTTCTATTCCTCAGCTCAAGACAGGTAGAACATTTTTTACAACAGCTATACATATCAGGCCTTAATAAGCCTATAGCACTGACTGGAATTAGTCTTAGTCCGGAAAGCTTAAGGGAATTAGAAGGGATAGATTTGAACATGTATAGCTATGCACCTCAGTTGTATTTACAGCTTAGCCAAGGGGAAAATCATGCTCTTCAAGAATTTGCTAAGGAGTACAGGGTAGCTATTGGTTATCATCAAGTTGACACTATGGGGCCACGGATCTATGATGGACTAACCTTGCTTTATGATATGATCGAGCAGTCGGACAGGAAAGAAGAGATCAAATGGCGCCTAAATGAATATAACCAAGAGAGGATGGTTGGATGTACCTCCTTTGATATTGAAGGTAGACTACAATCAAGCACATATAGAATTGTCAATATTAGTAATGGCAGCTATATTGAGGTGACTAATGGTGAATAGTTTTACCAGCAAAGTACCAATAGACAATAGATTGAAACTTAGGTTTTTTTTCTTTCTTTGTCTCAGCAGGATTTATTAGTATTGTGATGTTATCTAGTCTTTTTTATGTTTATATAAACAATACAATGACTGAATCATATCAAGAGCAAGCTAAAAAGCTGATTAACAAATTTGAGACTAGGCTGTATTCATTTATTATTAGTGAACAGGAGATGTTGTCTAATTATCATAATGTCTTTGGAAATGAACATCCTGAAAAAATAATTAAGATTTTGGCTGAGAACCCTCGTTATATGGAATCTTTTATTCTAAACAAGGATGGGAGGGTTCAATATGCTAGTGATCCCATTAGGGTAGGCTATAACTATCAGGGAAGGGATATATACGAACTGGGCACTAGTGCAAGAGAGCCCATTTTTAACACGAGGTTTCATCCATTTGAGAATTCACTGTACATAGATTTAATTATTCCATTTTTCAGTTCGGACGATGAGTTGTTGTACATTGCAGTTCACAAACTTAATCCTGGTTGGTTTGAAAAAGAATTAGAAAAGGAGCATATTGATGTTGAAGGTGATGTCATCATGTTTGACCATACAGGTATTATTTTTTTGAAGATCCAGAGCAAATTAGAGGGAATAGAAGATAGAACAAAAAATAAGCCTGCTTCGCTTTTTGACTATGGATTTTCTTATGAGCGAATTAAGAATGTCGATCCTGGAATTAATAGCTTTATATGTGGGGATAACTTATAAGATAATGGATGGGGAATTGGGGCTGATAGCCAATCAGAGATCTCTTATAGAAATTAGCAACCAAATTAAATATATAAGCAGATTAATACTTTTAGTAGCCGCCCTAGGCATTATCTTATTTGCTGTTCTAGGGGTAATCCTAGCAAATCGCACTATGCAGCCCATAAATGAATTGTCCCAAAAGGTAAAAGAAACCATTGGAGGAAAACAGGTTGCAATAACAGTTAATGAAAGTTCCGAGCTAACACCAATAGTTGACGCCTTCAATTTGGCCTGGAAGGAAAATCTCGATGCCCAGAAAAAAATGCTTCAGGAAAAGCGTCTGGCGGAAATAGCCAAGCAAAAGGCTGAGGAGGCTAATAAAGCAAAAAGTAGTTTTTTAGCCAATATGAGTCATGAAATACGCACTCCAATGAATGGTATTATTGGACTTAGTTACTTGGCTGTAAAGAAATCTAGGGACAATGAAGTAACTAGTTATGTAACAAAAATTCAGGAGTCCGCCAAAAATCTACTAGTTATTATAAATGATATTTTAGACTATTCAAAAATAGAAGCAGACAGTTTAGAGTTAGAAATTAGAGTTATTTCTATTAAAGAAATAATTGATAATGTAGCAGAGTTATTCACTTATCAAGTAGAGCAAAAGGGATTAGCGTTGAATAAAATAATTTCTCCTCAAGTGCCAGAGTATATTATGGGAGATTCTTTAAGGCTTAACCAGGTGCTGATAAACTTATTAGGGAATGCAGTTAAGTTTACCGAGTCTGGACAAATAGAAATCATGGTGGACATACAAGAAGTAAGTGGGAAAAAGAAGAAAATTCTATTTACCATTAAAGATTCAGGCATTGGTATTGCCGAAGAAAAGCAAGGTGTACTTTTTGATGTGTTTACTCAAGCTGATGGCTCAATCACCAGAAAGCACGGAGGAACAGGCCTGGGACTAACTATAACTAAGCAGCTAGTAGAGCTCATGGGAGGGTCAATTTGGTTTGAGAGCCAGCTTGGAGTAGGATCTGTTTTTTACTTTACCCTGGATTTAAATGAAGCAGGCGCAGAAGTAGAAGTAGACAAAGCTATAGGGTCTGCAGATGTATTGCTAAATGATAGAGAGACCTATGACCTAACAGAGGAGCGAGAACGTCGGGATGAGCAAAGCCAGGAAAAGCTAGAAGAGTTAGTGAAAGAATTGGATATGTTGCTTGCGGATGATATCTTTATTGAGCAAGAATTAGTAGACCGATTAGAGGCTATGCTGCCTAAGGATCAGCAGTTAGCTGCTAAATATAAGGAATTTAAATTGACTATTGATCAGTTTGATTATGAAAAGGCTAGAGATATATTTGAGCACATAAAAATAGAAATCTAAGGCATGTGACTTGGAGGAATAGCGTTGAAGCTGAATATAGAATGGATTAAAGGGCAATGTGAGAACCAGGGAGTTTTTTCTCGGGGAATAAAGTATTTACAGCAAGGACTGGTTAGAAAGTTGACTTTTGACCATGAAGAGAAGTCATACAATGCATGGGTCTCAGGTACATATGAATACCATGTACAGGTGGTTTTTTATGGGCATAACAGCTGGGACTTTTTCTGCACCTGTCCTGTGTACGATCAGAGGCAGGAGGTTTGCAAGCATGTGGTGGCAGTGCTGTTAATGTTATATCGAGACCAGAAGCAGATAAGATTCAACAACACTGGTACTGTTAACCAGCAAGAAACAGAACAAATACAGCAACAGCGCCTCAGAGAAAAGATGACCAGTACCATTTCGGAAATGCTCGGCTTGGTGCATTATCCTTTGGAGCCGGGGGAGGCTAAAACAACTGGTTCCATGCTGAAAGTTGAGCCAACTCTAAAGGTAAGTTATCAGGAATGGGATAGGAGCTGGGAATACCTATTATCATTAAAAATTGGCTTGGATAGGCTTTATGTTGTCAAGAGCATAGACGATTTTCTTCGAGCGCGCTATGAGGAAGGAAGTCTCTATTTTGGAAAGAAGTTTACCTATTACGATAATGAACACTACTTTAGTGAGGTAGACCAAGAGCTGATTGACTTTTTGGAGGAACTAGATGAACTAGAGAGGTCTTTGCAAAGTGGGTTTGCCAGCTACCCCTACGAACGGAGGGTTAGCCTTATCAGTGGCAAGTATGCTAGAATACCTAGTTCCATGGTGGCCAATGTACTGACTATTTTTAAGAAGCGGGATTTTACGCTAGAGCTCAAGGGTGTTTCTTATCACATTGAAAAAATTCAGCAAAGCTTACCTTTGAGTATGGAGCTGCTCAAAGAGCGAGAGCTTTTGCAATTAAAAGTGAATTTGAAAGGTGATGTGATTTCCTTAGAACCTAACAGCCGTTTTTTATATTATAACAAGCAAGTTTTTCATATTAGCCAGGAGGAAAAACAGACCTTACTACCTATTTTTGTTGGATTGAAAGAAATGAATCCAATCCTGGTCCCGCCAGAATACCAGGAAAAATTTATATCTCAAATCTATCCACTATTACCCCAGGTGGGAGAACTTAAAGTAGCTCCAGTGGTGACGGATAACCTATTGCAAGAGCCACTAGTGATCAAGATGTATCTGGATGAGATGGGAAAAAAGCTGACTGCTAAAGTGGAATTTTGCTACGGAGGGCGGATAATTGACCCATTTGGAGCAGAAAACGGGGTGAAGTCAACAGAGAAAATACTGGTGCGGGACAGTCAACGGGAAAGTCAATTTATGAATCAGCTAGAGCGGGCTAACTTCAAAGTGGAGCAGAGTGGTCTGTACCTAGAGGAAGAAGGAAAAATCTATGTTTTTCTCACAGAAAAGATACCTGCGCTTCAAAAATTGGCTCAGATATTCTATAGCGATCGGCTAAAAAATTTAGGGGTGAGTCGGCCCAAGGTCAAGGGTCGCCTTGGATTGAGCAGTAGGGGGGACTTACTGGAGCTTGGTTTTGAATGGGAGGGGATTGATCAGAGAGAGTTGGCCGGACTGTTTAAAGCATTGCGGGAAAAACGCCGCTATTTTCGCCTTAAAGGTGGAGGATTTTTCTCCTTAGACCAGGAGCAGGATCTACAGGAATTAGCAGAACTGATGGATGAACTGTCCATAAAAGATAAGGACTTGCAAAAGAAGGTCATTCACCTGCCTAAATATCGGGCTTTCAATCTAGAGCAGGTCACCCAAGGCAGCTTGGCTTCTAGCTTCCAAAGGGAGGCAGCTTTCCAAGAGTTACTGGACAAGGTGAAAAATCCAGCTAAGGAGTCTATTTTTATCCCTGAGCCCATGGACAGTGTCATGAGGGAGTATCAAAAACAGGGATTTCGCTGGCTTAAAACTTTGGCAAATTGTGGCTTTGGAGGTGTTTTGGCAGACGATATGGGCTTAGGTAAAACCCTGCAAGCAATTGCCTTGATAGCTTCAGAACTACAGGATAAGGGAGGAGTAGCCTTGGTGGTGGCGCCTACTTCAGTAGTGTATAACTGGCAAGCGGAGCTGGCCAAATTTGCTCCCGAACTAAAAACCCAGTTGGTTACAGGGACCCCAGGGGAGCGGCAAGAATTACTGGCAACTTGGCCCCAACTGGAAGCCCAGGTGTTAATTACTTCTTACGCCACTTTGCGCCGGGATGAAAAGCTTTATCAGAACAAGACATTAAGTCTATTGATACTAGATGAAGCCCAGTACATTAAAAATGGCCAATCGCAGACAGCAATGGTAGCCAAATCTATTTCTGCTGGGCAAGTGTTCGCGCTTACTGGAACGCCAGTGGAGAATTCTTTGGCGGAGCTGTGGTCAATTTTTGATTGCGTGCTTCCCGGGTATCTCTACTCGTTAAAAGTATTTAATACTCGGTATGGTAAGCCTATTCAGCAAGATGGAGATCAGCAAGCAGCTGCCACATTAGCTCAACGGGTCAGTCCTTTTATTCTGCGTCGGCTGAAGAAGGATGTGCTCAAGGAATTACCAGAAAAAATTGAGGATAAGTTACTATCGTCTTTGACCATTGAGCAGCAAAAGGTCTATTTGGCCTATTGGAATCAGTTCCGGGGAGAGATGCTTCAAGAATTAGAAGAGCAGGGTTTTGAAAAATCCAAACTGAAAATCTTAGCTGGCATTATGCGTTTGCGGCAAATCTGTTGCCACCCCAGCCTGTTTTTAGATAATTATCATGGGGGCAGCGGCAAGTTAGAGCAATTGGAGCAGGTGGTGATGGATTCGGTGGAAAGTGGTCATAGGGTGCTCATATTCTCCCAGTTTACTGGAATGTTAGAGCTTATTGGCCAGATGCTTACAAAGGGAAAACTCAGCTATTATTATCTTGATGGAGCGACACCTGCTAGCAAGCGCTTAGAAATGGCCAACGCCTTTAATGCTGGAGAGAGAAAGTTATTTCTTGTTTCCCTCAAAGCTGGAGGAACTGGGCTCAATCTTATCGGTGCTGACAAGGTAATTCATTACGACCTATGGTGGAATCCGGCAGTAGAAGATCAAGCCTCGGATCGAGCTCATCGTTTGGGTCAAAAACAAGTGGTACATGTGACCAGGATGATATCCATGGGAACCATAGAAGAAAAGATTTTTGCTTTGCAGCAGCAGAAGCGGGAGTTAATCGACCAGGTAATCAAACCTGAGGAGAAGCTCCTCACATCTTTGAGTGAAGAGGAAATTCGCCAATTATTGGAGCTTTAAGTAAGGAGTATGTAACTATATATAAAAGGAGTGAGATGCCTGTGTTAAAAAAAATGAGAATAACGCTAAGGATGAAATTGATTACCAGTTTGCTGTTAGTTGGCATTATATCAGCACTGGCGGTAGGTTTACTTTCACTAAATCAATCACGCTCAGCAATTCAGGAAGAAGCATTTGCCAAGTTAACTATGTTTGCAGATTTCTCTGAACAGAATTTTGATAGTTTTTTGAGTTTCGTCGGGAGGATGTGCAGCAGCTAGCTGCCCGTAACGTCCTTCGAAATGGTCTAACAGCACTTGTAAATGATAATTTAAATTTTAATAATGAAGTTTGGGTTGGGAATATAAATAACTTTGCAAGCTTTGCTCAAAACAGTATCGAGAGCTATGATTATACTGCTGTTCACTTAACCTTAGCTAACGGGGATGTTATCTTTACTACAAATCCAGCCTATGAAGACTTAAACATTTCCCACCGAGGATACTTTCAAAATGCCATGAGCAATCAACTGGCTTGGTCAGAGTATGAGTACTCAGATATAATTAATACAAATTATATTGCTGTAGCACAGCCTGTTTATGCAGTAGGGTCTAATGAAATAATTGGTATTGTCAGTGTTGTAGTTGATGACATGACCATACAAAATATGCTTCACGAAAATGCCTATTTAATTGGAGAGACAGCAGATGTGTATTTAGTAGATGAAGAAGGACTACTACTTACCAATACACTCAGGGGCGAGCATACTAATAATGCAGCTTTAAATCAGTCTATAGATAGTGAAGCTACTAGAATGGCAGCTTCGTTAATTCAGTCTGGAAATATTGGTGCTTATGATTATGGTGAGTACAATGACTATGGTGGTGAACCGGTAATTGGCGAGGTTAGGGCTGTAGGGCTAGGTGAGGAGATAGTAGGTCTAGTAATTGAAATTGACCAAACAGAAGCATATGCAGCTGTAAGCAGAATTCAAGCTTTTATGCTTATAGTACTAGCGGTAGCCACTCCACTTATTGCAACAATAGGCTACACAATAGCTAACTCCATTGCTCGCCCGATTATTAAGATACAGGAAGTGCTGGGTAAGGTGGGGCAAAACGACCTGCGAGTTAAAGCAGATATCAAATCAAACGATGAAGTAGGGATGATGGCAACGGATCTAAATGTAACCATAGAAAACCTAAATAAGAGCCTTAACCAGGTCAAAATGGCTACAAATAATGTACAATATGGAACAGAAGAAATTGCTACAGGTAACCAGGATCTATCACAGCGTACAGAAGAACAGGCATCATCTCTTGAAGAGATTGCCTCAACCATTGAAGAAATTACTTCATCCATGGATATGTCATCAGCAAATGCAACAGAGGCAGACAATCTTTCACAACGTACATTAGAAACAGTCCAGCAGGGAGAAGAAGTTGTTGGTAACCTTAAGGAATCGATGATAGAAATTACTAATGGCAGCAAAGAGATCTCTGAGATTATATCTACAGTAAATGACATAGCCTTCCAGACTAACCTGTTGGCACTTAATGCTGCAGTTGAAGCTGCTCGTGCTGGAGAACAGGGACGTGGTTTTGCAGTAGTAGCAGCTGAAGTTCGTAATCTTGCAGGACGCTCTGCAGATGCAGCGAAAGAGATTGAAACATTAATTAAAGCAAGCATTGATCGTGTTGACCGTGGTAATCAAGAGATGGATGATACTCAAAAGGTCTTAAATGCTATTGTAGAAAACACGCGCAAAACTACAGATGTAGTTGGTGAAATTGCAGCATCGCTGCGCGAGCAAACAACATCAGCAGCAGATATACGCATAGCAATTGATGAGCTAAATCAGGCAACCCAACAAAATGCATCACTAGTAGAAGAAATTGCTAGTGCAAGTGAAAATATGAGCAGTGAGGCAATTGACCTTAACGAACTTGTAAGCAGGTTTAAGCTAAATCCAGATACAGAAAGCAGCACCCTATCAGCCAACCAGAAAGGCTCAACAAAACCATCCGCACCAAGGGGTTTTAATGACATATCTAACAGAAAAAAATCTAACCAAGTAGATAATGATATAGATGACATGGACAATTTTTCTGATGTTGATTTTGAGAAGTTTTAAGTTACTAAAACCCCCTAAGCCTTTAGGCTAGGGGGTTTATATTTACTTAAAGGGGAGCGTATGTCTTTTTTTTGACAAAATAAAAAACGCGTAACTATTAACTAGTATACACGCATTTTATTCGTTACCACGTTATATTACCGCACATTACTTTTTTTGCTTGAGTTGGTGCCGAAGATCGGAATCGAACCGATACGGGCCGCAAAGCCCGCTGGATTTTGAGTCCAGTGCGTCTGCCTATTCCGCCACTTCGGCATGTTTTTTGCTTGACACTTGTATATATTATCATAGGCCCCGTGAAAAATCAACTTATTTTTTAAGGTTTTTCAAAGTGTTTGTGTGCTATAATTAGGTTGTACTATTATGTGAGGTGATAATCTTGCAGCAGCGGAGTATTATTCATGTAGACATGGATGCATTCTATGCGGCTGTAGAGCAACGGGACAACCCTGTGCTAAAAGGCAAGCCAGTTATAGTGGGGGGGCACTCAGAACGGGGTGTTGTTTCCACATGTTCTTATGAAGCTAGAGAGTTTGGAGTTAGGTCTGCGATACCCATGTTTCGCGCAAAACTGCTTTGTCCAAATGCCGTTATTATACCGGTAAATATGGAAAAGTATAAAGCAGCTTCCAGGGAAATTTTTAAAATTTTTTACGAATACACGCCACTAGTAGAGCCACTGTCAATTGATGAAGCATTTTTGGACGTGACAGGTTGTGATAAGGTATTTGGCAGTGCCCAAGAAATAGGAAGACAGATAAAAGATAGAATAAAAACAGAAAATCAGTTGACCGCTTCAGTGGGGGTATCCTACAATAAGCACTTGGCAAAATTGGCTTCTGACATGGAAAAGCCCGATGGCTTTAAAGTTATCAGCGAAGAGGAAGCTGTTCAGTTATTAGAAGGATTGCCAATCCAGGAACTTTGGGGTGTGGGCAAGAAAACTGCACAAAACTTAAATAACAGGGCAATAAAAACAATTGGTCAACTGCGGAAGCTTGCTGTACAACAGCTGAGGCCGTACTTTGGAAAAAATGCAGAAGCTGTATACCTATTAGCTAGAGGAATTGACAATAGACCAGTGATTTCTGATGAAGAGGTTAAATCTATTGGAAATGAAACCACATTGGAAAAGGATGTATGGGATTCAAAAGCATTAAAACAGATTTTATTGCCACTGGCTGAAAAAGTTGCCCGGCGAGCTAGATTAAAGGAAATTAGAGGAAGAACAATAACTCTAAAATTGCGCTACCACGACTTTGCAACTATAACTAGAAGTGTTACTTTAGCTAAGGGGATAGATTCAGATTTGGAATTATATAGAATAGCTGAAGGTATATTTGAAAAAGAGTGGAATAACAAAGCTGTGAGGTTAATCGGGTTGACTTTGTCAAATCTTGAGTCAGGGCAGTGTGATGAACAATTATCACTCTTTAGTGAGAATGTGAGCAACAAGCAAGCTAAGATAGATAGTGCAGTAGACAAAATAAAAGATAGGTTTGGTGACAGGTCAGTGTTTCGAGGAACAATCGATTAATAGTTTGCGTCTAATATAAAGGTGTATTCCTTTGTCAAAGGGGGGCTGGAGAATGTTGTTGAGTGAAGAAGAGCTCATAGATAAGAGTCAGCATGGAGATGTTGATGCCTTTGAGGAGCTTATAGCAAGACATGAAAAGAGAATCTATAGCATTGCATATAGAATTATGGGAAATCATGAAGACGCTTCTGATTTAGCACAGGAGGCGCTAGTAAAGATATTTAAATCTATTAAAAAGTTTCGGGGGGAGGCTGCATTTAGCACATGGGTTTACCACATTGTTGCTAATGTATGTCGTGATCAAATGAGGAAAAAGCGAATTCCGACTACTTCCATAGATGAGCCAGTGCAATATGATGACAAGTCACTTGTACGTCAACTAGAAGGTAAGGGCTATTCACCTGAAGAGGTTGTGGAGCAAAAGGAGTTGCAGCAGTATATGCAAAGGGCAATAGATCAACTTCCCTATGACTATAAAATAGTATTGATAATGAGAGAGCTAATGGAGCTTAGTTATGAGGAAATTGCATATAAGTTAAATATAAATTTAGGTACAGTAAAATCTAGGCTCAGCAGGGGTAGAAGGATGTTGAGAGATAAATTACTAGCCGGTGGGGAACAACTTCCCATGAAATATCGTCAAATAAAGTAAAGGAGGGAAGAGGAATGAGTTGTGAAAAGACAAAAGAGCTCTTATCGCCATATATAGACGGCGTTTTAAGTGAGGATGAGCGTTTAGATATAGAAGACCACCTTGCTAGCTGTGTCAGCTGCCAAGAAGAATTAGAAGACTTACAAGCTATTATAAACATGACAAAAACATTGCCTCCGGTTGAACCTCCTTTAGAATTCAGGAGTCAGTTGAAAGAAAAACTGAATAGAGAAGCTGGTAAGGGAAGAACTGATAATAAGCACAAGTATATGCCAGTAGTAGGTTTGCTAGCTGTAGCTTGTTTAATGCTTTTTGTTGTAGCAACTACTTTGAATGTTAATCCTTTAACTATGGGGGGGATGGGGTCAGACAGCTATAATAGAACTGCTTATGAGAGTGCCCCAGAAGATGCTCCTAGGGCTAGTGGCCAAAGCCGGATGGGTACCTTTGATAATATGGCAGTAGAGCAAGAGCTAATTGAAGAGAGAGGACTAGTGAACGAAGCTGAAACTAGTAGTCAAAAGCAAACCCGGGAAGAGTCCATGGAGCGCAAGGTAATTAGGAGGGCGTACGTAGCTCTAGAGGCTACTTCATACGGTGAAGTTAATGCCAAAATAGAGGAAATGGCAATGGCACTAAATGGATACATTCAGGATGTAAATAGGCGTGTGGATAATCAAGGCATAACAAGAGGAAACTTGGTATTGCGCGTGCCTCAGGCCAATTTTGATAAAGCTATTTCTATGTTAGAAGAAATGGGCAAGATAAATTCAATCAATATATCAGATGACGACGTGTCAGTACAGTATTACGATACGGAAGCAAGACTTAAGGTTCTGTATACACAGGAGGAAAGACTGATCGAATTAGTACAAGGTGCCCAGAATATTGAAGAGTTAATCCAAGTAGAGACAGAATTGGGTCGCATTAGAGGTGAAATCGAATCACTAGAGAGCAGAATAAGGTACTTGTCTCAACAGGTAAATATGTCTACTATAAATGTGGAAATTGTAGAGCCTACCACTGCCACAGCAAGGATTACTGCACCGGATTGGAGTAATATTGTTGAGGATGCGGTTGCGGCTTTCATAATGAGTATAAATAAACTTATAAATTATGTGAGTAGAGCAATTATAGCAGTAATAGGGTTGTTGCCATTAGCTATAGTGAGTATATTGGTATTGTACGGAGCTTGGCGGTATTACAAAAAGAGACGGATTAGTAAGTAAAAGATAATTCGGTGTAGCAGGAAAGTAGATCCTGCTCACCGAATTTTATTATGTTAGCACATTTTTATATAGGTAAAGATTAATACTAGATATAGATGGAAAAGAAGGTGAGCGAAGATATGAAAAAAATGATTGTAATTGATGGCAACAGTTTAATTCACAGGGCTTTCCATGCGTTGCCACTGATGAATAATTCAGCAGGTGTATTTACTAATGCAGCATTTGGGTTTACTAGGATTCTGCTTAAGATCATAAAAGATGAAAAGCCCGATTATATGGCAGTGGCCTTTGACAAAGGGAAGGTTACTTTTAGACATGACACATATAGTGATTACAAGGGTACGAGAAAGGCGACTCCTGATGAATTGCGCCCTCAATTTGACATTGTACGTGAACTTGTCAAAGCATTTAGCATACCTGCATATGAACTGGAAAACTATGAAGCCGATGACCTCATAGGGACTTTAGTGAGAAAAGCAGAGGCTGAGGGTATAGCGAGTACTATAGTTACAGGAGATCGAGATGCATTACAGCTTGTTTCAGATGCCACAAAAGTAATGCTGACTAAAAAGGGGATAACTGAGACGGAGATCTATGATTTAAAAAAAGTAGAAGAAAAATACAACTTAACTCCTGATCAGTTAATAGAATTAAAGGGCTTAATGGGCGATAGCTCAGATAATATCCCCGGTGTTCCCGGAGTAGGGGAAAAGACAGGGCTAAAGCTTTTACATCAATATGGCTCCATTAGTGAAGTTTACCATAATATTGACCAACTTAAAGGGAAGCTGAAGGAAAGGTTAGAGCAAAACAGAGATAAAGCTGACATAAGTAGGGAGCTGGCCACCATTAATTGCCAAGCACCTATTGATATCGAGAATGTTGAATTTAGCAAGGAAAACTGGAATATAGAAGCGCTCTTGGATTTGTTTAATAAGTACGAGTTTAAGACTCTCATATCGGAGTTACCTGTAGCTGATGTGGAAAAATTAACTGAAGAAAAGCTAGATTTGAGTGGAAATATAGTGCGGGTGGAATCTGAAAACATCAATGAGCTCATTAAAGCCTGTAATGATGCGGATAAAGTGGCCTTATTAATAGTTGCAGATGGCAACATAGCTTGTTATGCAGAGGATACAGTATATATTGTCACAGATCTTGAAAATCCTGAGCTCGAGCAAGCAGTTAAAGATATATGTGAAGATGCGACTATCCCCAAGGTGGTTCACTATTACAAGGGCACCTTTGTAGCTCTTAAGAAAAGGGAGATTGGCTTAAAAGGGGTAGTTGGGGATACTATGATTGGTGCACACCTATTGAATCCCACCCAAGACTATGAGGATTTTTCAGGGGTTGTAAGTGATCAATTAGAGCAGAATTGGCAAATGCCTGAAGATGAACAGAAGGGAATAACTGAACAGGTTCAATTGATAGCCACAGCAGCTGAAGTGATTCACCAAAAACTAGAGGACTTAAATCTTTTTAGTTTATATATTGATGTAGAGTTACCTTTGGCAGCCATTTTAGGTGAGATGGAGTTGACTGGGGTCAAAGTAGATAAACGGGAATTAGAAAAAATGGGAGAAGAATTAAAAGGCAATATAGAGAGGCTAGAACAAGAAATATGGGATTTGACAGGGGAGAAATTTAATATAAATTCGCCTAAGCAATTAGGTGTTATACTGTTTGAAAATCTGAAGCTGCCAGTGATTAAGAAAACTAAGACTGGTTATTCAACTAATGCTGAAGTTTTAGAGGCCCTGAAAAATGAACACCCAATTGTTCTTAAAATCATAGATTATAGGCAATTAGTTAAACTAAAGTCTACTTATGTGGAAGGTTTAAAGAAACTTATCAGTAAAGATACTGGGAGAATACATACTACTTTTAATCAAACTATAACTGCTACGGGTAGATTAAGTAGTACTGAACCCAACCTACAAAACATCCCAATTAGATTAGAGCAGGGGCGAAAGATAAGAAAGGCGTTCATTACTTCAAAAGAGGATAAAGTGCTCTTAGCAGCTGACTACTCTCAGATAGAATTGAGGATTTTAGCTCACATATCTGAGGATGAAAAACTGATAACTGCCTTTAATGAAAATAAGGATATTCACGCAAAAACAGCAGCAGAGGTATTTGGGGTAGAAGAAGATGAAGTAACTGATGAAATGCGACGAAGTGCCAAAGCCGTAAACTTTGGTATTGTCTATGGTATAAGCGACTATGGACTTTCTCGGGACTTGGGAATTCCAAGAAAGAAGTCGAAAGAATATATAACTCAGTATTTAGCCAATTATCCTGGAGTAAAGCGATACTTAGAAGATATAGTTCACATAGCAAGGGAGCAAGGTTATGTGACTACCCTCTTGAATAGGCGTAGGTACCTTCCAGACTTGCGTAGCTCAAACAGAAATGTGCGTAATTTTGGAGAGCGTACAGCTTTGAATACACCTATTCAAGGAACAGCTGCTGATATTATCAAGCTAGCCATGATTAAAGTTCCTAGCGCCTTAAAGGAGAAGAAGGTAAATGCAGTTATGGTACTACAAGTGCATGACGAATTAATATTTGAAGTGGATAAAGAACAGCTAGAAGTTGCAGCAGAGACTGTGAAAGAGTGTATGTCTTCAGCTATGGAGCTTAAAGTTCCGCTTAAGGTAGACGTAAAATGGGGCTATAACTGGTACGAAATGCACAACTTAAACGAGAAATAGTAGAGGTGAGCTAATGCCAGAGTTGCCAGAAGTTGAAACTGTACGCAAAAGCTTAGAGCAAGTTGTAGTAGGGAAGAGAATTGAAAGTGCAGATATATTTCTAGATAAGATTGTAAAATGTGATAATAGTGAGTTTATATCTCATATATCGGATAAAAAGATAATCAATATAGATCGCCGAGGAAAGTACTTATTGATTAACCTTGAAGACAACCTGACAATTGTAATTCACCTTCGAATGACGGGAAGATTAACTGCAGTTCCCGCATCGGTGGATAGGGAGAAGTATACACACTTAGTGCTTTACCTGGATGATGGCTCTGAACTGCGCTTTGCAGATATGAGACAATTTGGAACAGTTAATCTGATTAATACAGGTAATTATGAAACTATTCATGGGTTATGGACACTGGGGCCAGAACCCCTAGCAGATGAATTTACACTCGAGATATTTAAAGAAAGAATGAAACGGCGTAAAACCAAGGTAAAACAGGTACTGTTAAATCAACAAGTAGTGGCAGGCATAGGGAATATCTATGCCGATGAGATTTTATTTGAAGCGGGTATAAATCCAGAGCGGTCCGTGGACCAATTAAGTCATAGTGAATTAACTAAGCTACACGAAAGCATTAAAAATGTGATTGCCAAGGGTGTTAAATATCGAGGTACATCTATTAAAGACTATGTGGATGGCTTTGGCGTAAAAGGAGAATTTCAGAACTATTTATGTGTATATGGTCAAGGCGGGCAACCCTGCCCCAAATGTGGCAGGGAAATCAGTAAAATAAAGGTTGGCGGTAGAAGTACTCATTATTGTTCAAAGTGTCAAAAGTAGAAAAGCACCATTTTCCCCCTAAATACATATAGTGGAGTGATATCACTTACCACTTAAAGGATTGGGGGGACAGTGTTGGAGATAATAGCTATACTATTGTTTGCTTTTGCTGTGAGTCTTGATGGTTTTGGTGCTGGGGTAGCCTATGGATTAAGAGAGATCAAAATTCCACTTAAGTCACTGCTTATTATCAGTCTAGCGTCTACTTTTGCCATAAGTTTATCCATGTTTTCCGGTCAATTTATTGCCAGTTTGTTTTCAGTAACTTGGGCGGAACGATTAGGGTCTGTAATATTAATTTCAATGGGATTTTGGATTATCATGCAAGCCTTAGCAGTTAACAAGAGTAGCGATGACAAGAAAGTTATTAAGATAAACATAAAAATGCTAGGCATAGTTATCCAAGTAATGCGCGAACCAGCTAAAGCAGACTTTGATTCATCAGGGGTAATCAGCTCAAGAGAAGCGTGCGTTTTAGGTTTTGCCTTGGCTATGGATGCACTAGGTGCTGGGTTTGGAGCAGCTATGACTGGTTTCACCCCATATCTAACACCAATTATTGTAGGAATTTTTAAGTTTGTACTTTTAACAGCTGGCTTGTGGCTAGGAGGTAAGTCCAGCGGCAATTGGCTAGGAGCAAAAGCTGGAGTGTTGCCAGGAGTAGTGTTAATTTTGCTAGGCATTATGTAAAGGAGTGAGTATCATAATAATAGGGTTAACAGGAGGCGTAGCAAGCGGAAAAAGCACTGTTTCAGAATTATTAAAGCAATTAGGGGCAAAAATAATTGATGCTGATAAAGTTGCCAGGGAAGTAGTTCTCCCTGGCACTTTAGCATATGAAAAAATTGTACAAGAGTTTGGTGAAAGCGTTCTATCTGAAACAGGCCAGATTGATAGAAAGAAGTTAGGTAACATCATATTTTCGGATGAGAGTAAACGGGACAAACTTAATAAAATTACTCACCCTGAAATTGAAAAGGAAATAGTGAAGAGGATAGAGTTTTATAGAAATAGTGGAGCAGATATTATAGTGGTTGATGCACCACTGCTAATAGAAGCAGGGATGTTGCATTTAGTAGAAGAGCTTTGGGTAGTATATGTGGACAGGGATATTCAAATGGAACGTTTAATTAAACGAGATCAAATTTCTAAGGAAAAAGCAAAAGCGATTGTTGCATCCCAGATGGATATTGAAGAAAAGAAAGCACATGGCGATGTGGTAATAGATAACAGCAATAAATTAGAGCATACAAAATTACAGGTAGAAAGACTATGGACTGAACTGTTGCATAGGATTTAATGTAACGTTAAAATACAGGGGTGGAGCACTATTGAAAGCTAAAAGTTACTTTTTGATTGGTTTTTTCATCTTATTATTTGCGCTTTCTATTACAAAAGCAAATATAGTGGTTTCTTATTTTTATCCTTACCACTATAGTGAGTTGGTGGACGAATGGTCGCATCAACACGAAATTGATCCTATGCTGACTTTAGCTGTTATAAGAGCTGAAAGTAAATTTAATAAAGAAGCTAGATCTCCAAAAGGTGCATTAGGTCTTATGCAAATAATGCCCGATACTGGAAACTGGATAGATGAACAATTGGCGGTTAATGGTGTAGAGTTAAAGCAAAGTGATTTGTTGGATCCAGAGCTCAATATAAAGCTTGGAACATGGTATCTGGCCAGGCTAAAACAGCAATTTGGGAACAATTTCAATGTAACCTTAGCAGCGTATAATGCTGGACCAGGAAATGTAACTAGGTGGATTACTGAGGGGATATGGGACGGAACCCTTACAAATTTAGATGATATTCCCTTTGGAGAAACTAGAAATTATTTAATTAGAGTAAATAGAAACTTTTATGTTTATGAAAATCTTTATGAAGAAGACTTAAAGGGTATAGATAGGTACAAAAAAAACGTGGAGCTGCTTAAATATTTACTTGCAAAAGCAGGTTTTTAGTGAAAAAGCATAGAATATACATGTAATATCTTTAAATAGATAAGATTCAAGCAAGGAGTGTAGCTAATGAATGCCATAAGAAGTATGAAGCAATTGAAAGAATACAGCGTAAAAGGTGATAGGCCTTTTTACTCTGCAAATCACGAAGAGATTATTAACGGAGCTACAACTGATACATACTTTGTGAAAACAGATGAAATATTAAATAAGATTAACTTGCAAAACGTGGAGGTAACCGCCGAGATATTTGCGAGAAGGCCAGGTGTCTTTGCTGGGGTTGGAGAAGTTATTAACTTATTAAAAGATAAAGATCTTGACTGCTGGGTGCTAGAAGAGGGAAGTAAGTTTGATGCTAAGGAGCCATTAGTGCGAATTAAAGGTAAGTATACTGATTTTGGGATCTATGAAACTGCCATGTTAGGAATGTTGGCCAGCTCAACTGGATGGGCCACTGCCGCAGCAGAAGTGAGAGCAGTCTGTGAAGACAAGCCTTTTTTTAGTTTTGGGGCAAGACATGTACACCCTGCCGTTGCGCCGGTTATGGAGAGAGCTGCAATTATTGGTGGAGCCAATGGTGCAAGCTGTATTTTAGGAGCTAAATTGGCAGGTCAAGAGCCAGTGGGCACAGTTCCCCATGCTGTATTTTTAATTGTGGGTGATACTGTAAAAGTGGCAGAGGCTTATGATTACTATATGCCAGAAGGAGAAAGAAGACTGGTATTAGTAGATACCTTTAAGGATGAAGCTGAGGAAGCTTTGCGAGTAGCCAAAAGCTTAGGAGATAAGCTAGATGGAATTAGGTTGGATACACCTAGTGAAAGGGGAGGTGTAACCCCTGGTCTAGTCAAAGAAGTAAGAGCAAGATTGGATTTGGAAGGGCATAAAGATGTGAAAATATTTGTATCAGGTGGGCTGAACCTGGAGCGGATTCAGCTACTCAAGGAAGCTGGAGCAGATGCCTTTGGGGTGGGAAGCTACATTTCGGGGGCCAGTGCTATAGACATGACAATGGATATTAAGGAAGTAGAAGGAAAGTTAGTTGCCAAGAGGGGGCGAATCCCTGGCATCACTAATAGTGCTAGATTAAATAAAGTTATCTAAAGACAACTATATAGTTGTCTTTTTTTTACGAATATGTTGGAGTTATCTTCCATATAGTTTAATAGTATGGTTCCAAAAAAAGTTGTGCTATACTATATACATGTTAAAAGAAGGGGAGCGTTTAGCATGAAAAAGAGTAACCTAATGCATTTAATATGTATTATCGGACTTATAGGTATTTTGTTAAGTGGCTGCTTTGGACAAAGTGAACAAGAGGGGGAACAGACTAGACCCATGGAACGAGAGGGTGGAGTCTTCCGCTACCACCTTCAGAGCAACCCCGTTACTTTAGATCCAGCAAAGTATAGTCAGCAAGACGCCTCTGGACGGCAGGTTATACATCAGATATATGATGGGCTAGTAGCGTATCATCCAGAGACTCTAGAGGTAGTACCGGCAATAGCAGAAAAATGGAATATTAATGAAGATAGAACAGTGTACAACTTCACCCTAAAGGAAGGGGTAAAGCTACACAATGATAAAGAGGTAACGGCAGAAATTGTTAAAGCTTCTTGGGAGAGACTTTTATCAAGCAGCGGTGACAATATGAATAGTTATTTATTGGAGAATATAGTTGGTGCAGATGAGAAAAAAGCAGGTCGCATTGACTATGTTACTGGAATTAGGGTTATTTCCGATTATCAACTAGAAGTAGAATTAAAGAGTCCTAATAGTGCTTTTTTAAAAGCATTGGGACATCCTGCTACTTTCCCTATGGATATAGAAAATGAAGGAGATATTCCGGTAGGAGCTGGGCCATTTAGGTTAGTTGAGTGGCAGGATAATAAACAGATTGTTTTAGAGAAATACCCTGACTATTATGGGCAAGAACCTTATCTTGATAGAGTGGAAATGCCAATTATAAATGACTTGGAAGAGGCATTAGTAGAACTAGAAGCTGGAAGGCTGCATTACTTGCAGGAAGTGCCATTGGGTAGAGTTGATGAAGTCCGAAAGCACTATCAACTAAGGGAATTAATTATTGAGACGGACTTTTTAGCCACATATTACCTGGGGATAAACTTAAACAAAGAACCTTTTGACCAACCAGGACTGCGACAAGTCTTGAATTACGCAATAGATAGAGAATTAATTATTGAACACCTTAAAGAAGGAGTTGCCAGTCCCTTAGGGAGAGTGTTACCTCCAGGGCTAACTAGATATGCCAGGGACTTGAGGAATGAGTATGAATACAAGCCTGATGAGGCCAAGCGAATGTTAGATGAGCTAGGCTATCCAGCAGGTTTTGGACTTCCGGAAATATCAATTTCTTTCAATGATACTGGCGGGCATGGGGTTATAGCCCAAGCTGTACAGCAGCAATTAGCTCAAATTGGAATAACATCTGTGTTAGATCCAATGGAGTGGGAAGACTTAGTTGATGGAGCGAAGGGGAGAGAATTAGATGTCTTTAGAATGGGTTGGCTAGCTGATTACCCTGATCCAGATAACTTTTTGTATAGTAACTTTCACTCTTCAATGGCAGGATCGGGAAATTTCACCGGTTATAGCAATGAAGAGGTTGATAATCTATTGGATATGGCAAGAACAGAATTAAACCAAGATAAAAGAGCAGACCTCTATAATAAAGCTGAACAAAAAATAGTAGCAGAAGCTCCAATGATTTGGTTATTTAGCTATCGAAGTCTTTCCATGCGAGGAGATTATGTGCATGGATTAGAAGTTACACCTATGGGAACAATACCTCTTGAGAACGTATGGATTTCATTTGACGATCCAGATGATGACTAGTAGCAAGAGGTGGTTTGATTGTTTAATTTTAAGTACCATATTACTTCTCTAGTAGCTGTTTTCCTTGCTTTAGGCATTGGAGTGCTAGTGGGCAGTGCACTTGACGGTGAAGGTGTAATGCTAGAGCAGCAAAAAGTACTAATTGACAGGCTGGAAGAAGATTTTTATAAGATTAGAGAAGAAAACAGGGCTTATCAAGCAGAAATACAAAACATGAGTTCGATGCTAGATCTCTATAATAACTTTGCTGAGGAAGTACTACCATCAATTGTTGAGGGGAAGATTGAGGGTATTAACCTGGCAATTATCAAAACAAATGAAAGAGATTTGCCTAGTGGTTTGATGACTGCTTTAAAACTATCTGGCGCTAACTTAAATCTCATTACCACCGTGCAGACATTAGAAGAGCTAGAAAAGAGAAGTGGCTTCCTGGAAAGTAGAGCTGAGGAGTTAGATTTGGTTATACTTTTGAGAGGGGAAGAGTATTATGGTGATGCCTCACCTGAGATTGAAGCAAGGTTAACAAGTATTTATAGGGATGTTTCCGTACCGGTTGTGGGAGCAACATGGGGAAATGATATTGCTTGGACTGTTGAACGAGGTAAAAATATAGATTTGAAAAGTGTTACTGGCAATGTAGAAACGCCAATGGGAATGACAACACTAATATCTGAAATAGCAAGCCTTGCCAAGGAAAGTAAAAGTGATTGACACCGTTATATAATGTTGCTATAATGTTGACGTATGCGAGAGTGCTGGAATCGGCAGACAGGCACGTTTGAGGGACGTGTGTCAAATGACGTACGGGTTCAAGTCCCGTCTCTCGCACCATAAACGCAATGATAGTAAGGGTTTCAGAGATTTCTCTGGAGTCCTTTTTTTGTTGATTATTTATTATTGCATGAACTCTCATTGGCTTTCTAACCTTAGATCATATAGCTTTTGCAAATTACCAATAAACAGAAGGAGTGTTAATAAATGTGTCGAAGAGCTAAATTAGGGTAATATGTGTGGTAGAAAGGATGATTAACATGGATTTAAACGAGCGGATAAAAGAATTGGCACTTCAGAACGGTGTTACTTATTTTGGCGTTGCGGATTTATCAAAAGCGAAGCAAGCCATTCTTAGTCAAGGTGGTTTGGAAATTGCGAGTTTTCCCTATTCTATTTCTTTAGGTATCCCTTTAACTAATCATATTGTTGATCAATTACCAAGAAGGTCTGAACGATCTGTAGCACTTAACTATAGTCACCATGGTACTGATGTTATTAATCAACGGTTAGACATAGTGGCATCAGTAGTAAGTGGCTTTATACAGCAACAGGGGCATACTGTACTTCCTATTCCAGCATCAAAACGAATTGATGATGAACGAATTTGTGCTGCTTTTTCCCATAAGATGGGGGCAAGTCTATCAGGACTGGGGTGGATAGGTAAGAGTTGCTTATTAATTACGCCGGATAGTGGACCTCGAGTAAGGTGGGCATCAATTTTGACAGATGCTCCAATAGAACCAACAGGACAACTCATGGAAGAGCAATGTGGGGATTGTTCAGCTTGCGTAGATATATGCCCAATGAAAACATTTACTGGTAAACCATTTCACGAAGAAGAGCCTCGAGAAGTAAGATATGACGCGAAAAAGTGTGATAAATATTTTGAAAAAATGAAGGCAAAAGGTCAGATAGACGTTTGTGGAATGTGTTTATATGTTTGCCCATATGGGAGGAAATAATTATAATTGTGTAGAAAACATTATTCCCTATATGGTGTGATATAGTTAAGATTAAAATATTGAGCAAAGAAGGCTGGTATAGTGAAATGGTTAAAAGTACAATTGGAATAATATCTGATACACATGGTGTAGCTTAGCAAATTAATGTAGGGAAATTGTCCTGATATTTTCACATTAAAATAGGTGGCATTATAAAGTAATCCTACTGCAAAGTGTAAAAACATTTTCACTTTACAGTAGGATTTTTTATTGTAAAATATTTTGCATAGGAGAGTGATCTTGTATGCAGATAATATTTACAGTAGTAGACGGTCTAGAGGAATACATCAGAAAAGGGAAAGAGTACCCTTTTCCTGTGCCACCAGTTAGAAGGTGCCATAACAGTAGCTGTAATAGGGTTGTACAGCTCAAGAAGCATGGTTTCTATCAAAGGCATTCTGTTACTAGTATTTACAAAGACAAAATCTTCATCAGGAGGTATATCTGCCCTCTCTGTGGGCATACTTTATCCTACTTACCTAGCTTCTGTCTACCAAGGTTTATTCATAGCTTGAAGGATATTTTGCTTTACACTTTACTCTTTGCAATCAATTATAGCATTAAAAAAAGCAGATTTTAAGACTTAGCAGCAAAAAATTCTTCCAACACTTCATTTTCCTAGGCTTTGGCTAAATTAATTGGTAATATTATCTTGTAGCCTGACCGGTCACGGCTTCCTAGTTTAATTAAAAGGGAGGCCACACAAATGCTTGAGATGTTAATAAAGGATGGGGTGATAGATCCTGGCAAGGTATCTCTGGCTACTTTATACAGATACCTAAAGGCAGAGCACTTAAAGAACCCTTCAGCTTCAGGTGAAGAAGAAAAGGAAATGAAGCGATTTTCCCATGAGTATATCAATTAGTGCTAGTCTAGGGTGTAGCTTGATTCACTCTAAGCCCCATGAGCCTAATGGTCGCGGTAAAATAGAGAGATTCTTCTTAACAGTAAGAAAAAGGTTTTTAAGCACATTAGATTTCGATAGCGTAAAAGATATTGATGCCTTAAACAAGCAATTTTTTAAATGGCTAGATGAGGATTATCTCAAAAAGCCCCATAGCTCCCTTAATGGCTTAAGTCCCCTAGATTTGTTTATGAGCCAAGTAGATAGAATTAATGTATGTAGTGATCCTAAAGAACTTACTGAAAAGTTCTTGCTTAGAAAAAGAAGAAAGATCAGTCATGATGGGACATTTACAATTGACAAAACCCTTTATGAAACTAAAGCCAAATTTGCTGGTATGAATATGGAGATAAGATATGAGCCCACATGGCTTGAGACACCTTTTATGCCAGTATATATATATTCTGATGATAAAAAAGTGGGTGAAGCAATACAGGTTAATTTTCACGATAATGCTCATATGAAACGAAAGGGTAGACCTCCTTCTAATTCTGCTGACAAGGATTTTGACATTACCACGGTTTCCTTAGACGATACACCCACAGAGCAGACCATATCTTTTACTCAAATAATGGAGGAGGAGAGCTAAATGTTTACTCAATTTTTTGGATTAAAGTACAACCCTTTTGGTAAAGAGTTTGACATTAGTGATACTTATGAGAGCAATGATATTAAAGAATTCAAATCAAGATTTAAATACATCCAGTCATCCCGAGGAATATTTCTGCTAATGGGAGAGCCTGGAACAGGTAAGTCTACTGCTTTGAGAAATGTTACTGCTGGATTAAACCCAGGCCTCTACAAGCCCTGCTATTTCACCTTATCTACTGTCACGGTAATGGATTTTTACCGAGGGCTTTTGATGGCTCTAGGTGAAATTCAGCTAGTCTCTAATGGAATTTTATATGAATAAATTGGATACAAACCATAATTTGTAAGATGAAACACTGATAATCCTACTGTAAATTGAAAATGTCAAATTATTTTTCTGGCTTAATTTGAAAAAATGACTTAAGTATCGTTATTTCTACCTATTTTAATTTGCAAATCTCTCCTAGATTAATTTGAAAATCTACACACATGGACTTCAACATCAGGAATGTCAATTGTGACACATTATAATCGTGATTGACAAAGGACAGAGTCAAAAGTGATACTTTAGAAGAATTTAAATTAAGACAAATCTTATATAGTTTTTTTATAATATAATAAAATATAAGCATGGGAAGAGTTAATCTCTTCCCCTGCTTTTTTGGCACGATACTTGCATATTATAATTAACAATAAATATAAGGAGGAGGAATTGAGAATGGTAATTAAATTAATTCCAGGTACAAGTAAAGAAACCATAGCAATGATAAGTTCAAGCATTGAGGCAAAAGGAATAAAGGTGGAGGTTATTGAAGGGAGTGAGAGAACAATTATGGGTCTAGTTGGAAATACTGCTTTAATTGATGTGGATTCACTTAAGGCATTTCCTGAAGTCGAAAAAGTTATTAAAATAAGCGAACCATTTCGAAAAGCCAACAGATTATGGCATCCTGAAAATTCGGTTATCGATGTAGGAGGCCAGTTGATTGGAGGCAATAAGCTGACAATAATTGCAGGTCCGTGTTCAGTTGAGACTGAATCCCAAATAACAGAAGTTGCTGAAAGAGTCAAGGAATCAGGTGTTGGGTTCCTAAGAGGAGGAGCTTACAAACCCAGGTCATCACCATACGCTTTCCAGGGACTTGAAGAGAAAGGTATAGAATTGTTGATGCATGCAAGAGAAAATACAGGACTTCCAATAGTCAGTGAATTGATGTCCACGGATATGCTGGATAGGTTTGTGGAAGATGTGGATGTGATTCAGATTGGTGCCAGAAATATGCAGAACTACGATTTGTTGAAAGCTGTTGGAAGGACCAGAAAGCCAATACTGTTAAAGAGAGGTCTTTCAGCAACTGTCGAGGAATGGTTGATGTCAGCAGAATACATTATGGCTGGGGGAAACAACAATGTGATACTCTGCGAAAGAGGAATCAGGACTTATGAGACAAGTACAAGAAATACACTGGATTTAAGTGCAATACCGGTAGTTAAAAAACTTAGCCATCTGCCTATAATTGTCGATCCAAGCCATTCAGGTGGAGTATGGTGGATGGTGGAGGCTCTATCGAGGGGAGCCATTGCAGCAGGTGCTGACGGTCTTATGATAGAGGTTCACAATGACCCTATAAATGCCTTGTGTGATGGTGCACAGTCAATGAAACCCAAGAAATTTGATAGATTGATGGGATCACTGAAAGTGATTGCAAATGCAGTGGGAAGGGAATTGTAGGATGTATGAGATGGATCTGTCAGGTTTTAGTGTTACCATAGTTGGAATTGGACTGTTGGGAGGATCATTGGCCATGGCAATTAGGGAGCTAAACCCGGAGAACATATGGGGAGTAGACACTTCCAGTGATGCACTGGATTATGCCACTGATGCCGGGATCATTGACAAGGGATTTGTGGATCCGAAGTTTCCACTGAAAAGATCGGACTTGGTTCTTGTATGTGTATACCCGGAAGCTGTAAATGATTTTCTGTTAAAGCACACAGAGGATTTCAAGGAAAATGCCATAATAACAGATATTGCAGGGGTGAAGACTTCCATAGCGGAGTTTGCAGAAATGTTTCCAAGAGATGATGTGGATATAATCTGTGGACACCCAATGGCTGGAAATGAGCAATGCGGAGTAAGAAGCGCAACGGCTGAAATCTTCAAAGATGCCAGTTACATCCTAACTCCTTTGAAGCGAAACAAGGCAGAGAATCTGGAGTTTATGGAGAAGCTTGTAAGGAATATCGGATTTGAGAGTGTTAAGGTGGCAACACCTTATGAGCATGATAGAATAATCGCCTTAACAAGCCAGATTCCTCATATAATGGCGGTTGCCCTTGTGAATTCAGCTTTTGAAGATGTTGATTTAAGACCTTTTGTAGGTGGAAGCTACAGGGATTCCACCAGGGTGGCAAAGATTAACTCTGAATTGTGGACTCAACTGATAATGGAAAACAGGGAAAATGTATTGGGAGCCATAGACTTGGTTCAAGAAAATTTAAATGAAATGCGAGAAGCAATCTCAGGAGGTGACAGCAGTAAGCTGTCTGAGAATCTACAATGTGCAAGGCAAAGAAGAGAGGGGCTGTTTTAATTGAAAGTGTTGGAGGTCAATATAGAGGGAGGCAGCTATAAAATTAATATTGGAAATGGTATCCTCCCCATGATTGAAGAGGTTCTTAATTGTAATCTTCGGGGGAATAAAGTGGCAGTGATCACAGATTCAAATGTGATGGAGCTTCATGGAAAGAAGTTTGCGGAAGCATTGGAAGGTTCCAAATACCAGATTCATTACTTGATTATGGAACCTGGAGAAAAAAGCAAATCTATGGAAAACTACGAATATATATGTGAACAGTTGCTGGAGCTTGGGTTGGACAGAGAGGACCTGATAATATCCTTTGGAGGAGGCGTTATAGGAGACTTGGGTGGATTTGTTGCATCCACATATTTAAGGGGAATACCTTATATCCAGGTGCCTACAACACTTCTATCACAGGTTGACAGCAGCGTTGGGGGAAAGGTAGCCATTAACCTTCAGGGAGGTAAAAACATCATTGGAAGCTTTTATCATCCAATTGCAGTCATAATGGATACTGGACTTCTAAATACCCTCAGCAATAGGGTTTTCAGGGACGGAATAGGGGAAATCATCAAGTATGGTTGCATCAGCAGTTCCCCATTGTTCCAACAGCTTGAAAGCATACGTGGAAGGGAACAATTTATGGATAGCATTGAGCAGATTGTATACATGTGTTGCAAGATAAAAAGAGATATAGTACAGGAAGATGAAAACGAGAACTACCTCAGAAAAGTACTGAACTTTGGACATACCCTGGGGCATGCTGTGGAGAGACACTATAATTTCAATGAATATTCACATGGAGAAGTAGTGGCTCTAGGAATGTGGGCTATCACCGGAAACACTGAAAAAATGGGGATCACCCAGCCAGGAACATCAGATAGACTTAAGTCATTACTGATAAAATACGGACTGCCTGTTGAGATGGATAAACCCATAAGCGACAAGATCATAAGTCTTGCCGAAAAAGATAAAAAAAGTTCAGGAGAATGCATATACCTGGTAGTTATTAAAGAAATTGGAAATGCAGAAATAATAAAAGTGGGCAAAGAAGAACTAAAAAGCTATTTATCATAGATTGAAAGGAATGGTCAAATGAAGGCGGTAACAATAAAACCATGGAAACTAAAGGGCGTAGTGAATCTACCTCCTTCCAAGAGCATAAGCCACAGAGCCATAATTAGCGCATCACTGTCTGAAGGTACCAGTGTAATAGATAACTTGATTCTTTCAAAGGACATGGAGGCAACCATAAGTGCCATGAGGTTAATGGGTTCCAATATAGAAATTATTAAAAAGGGTGAAAACGATAGAATCAAACTAGTCATTGGGGGTGGATACATAAAAAGGGGTATAACGCACATAGACTGCATTGAGTCAGGTTCGACCCTTAGATTTCTTATTCCTGTATCATTGTTGGACAAGGGGCAGGTTACCTTTCATGGGAGAGGCAAGCTTGTCACAAGGCCCCTGGACTCATACTATGAAATTTTCCACAAGACGGGAATAAAGTATTCCCTTATGGATGGAGGGCTTCCACTTACAATCGATGGACAATTGGAGTCGGGAACTTATGAACTTGATGGAAACATAAGCTCACAGTTTGTTTCAGGTCTTATGTTTTCACTACCTTTGCTATCCGGTGATTCAAAAATTATAATTCGAGGAGACCTTGAATCGAAAGGTTACGTTGACTTGACCTTGGATGTGTTGAAAGGATTTGGAATTAGAATTGCCAACAATGGCTATAAGGAATTCACAATCGAAGGAAACCAAAAATACAAACCCAGCAATATGGAAATTGAGGGGGATTACTCACAGGCAGCATTCTGGTTGGCTGCAGGCGTCCTCGGGGAAGGGGTTGAATCCCAGGGAATCAGAGAAAAGACTTCGCAAGGGGACAGGGCAATAGTGAATATAATAGAAGAAATGGGTGGCAAACTTCACGTGGATGGAGATTCCATCAAAGCATCTCCATCAAGTTTGAATTCCATTAAGGTTGATGTATCACAATGTCCCGACCTGGTTCCCATAATTGCCGTTCTTGGAACATTTTGTGAAGGAGTTCTCGAAATAGGAAATGGATCGAGAGTAAGGATTAAAGAATCAGACAGGCTTAAGGCAATTTCCACTGAATTAAATAAACTTGGAGCTGATATAACCGAGACAGAAGATGGATTGATAGTCAAGGGAGTGAAATCTTTAAGAGGGGGAGAAGTGGACAGCTGGAACGATCATAGGATCGTAATGGCCTTGGCCATAGCTGCAACCAGAGCCTCTGGAGAAGTTACCATCAGGGACAGTGAAGCAATTACAAAATCTTATCCGGGATTTTGGGAAGATTTCAAGATGCTTGGAGGTATAGCAGATGAGTGGCAGTTGGGGTAGAAATATTAGATTGTCAATTTATGGTGAATCCCATGGAGCGGCTGTAGGGATAATTTTGGACGGTGTGAAACCGGGAATTGAGCTGGACATGGATTTTATAGAAAGACAGATGGAAAGAAGAGCTCCGGGCAGAGACTCGATTTCCACCAGCAGAAGAGAACAGGACAAGGTTCAAATACTAAGTGGCATAAAGGATGGTGTGACCACTGGTACTCCCATAAACTGTATGATTAGGAATCAGGACACCAGGTCCGCTGACTACTCAAAACAAAAGATTATTTTCAGGCCTTCCCATTCAGATCATACAGGCTATGTAAAGTATAGGGGATTCAATGACCATAGGGGAGGAGGACACTTTTCAGGGAGAATAACAGCGGGTCTTGTGTTTGCAGGGGCATTTGCAATGCAAATACTGCTTCAGGAGAGCATAGTGATTGGAAGTCATATTCTAAAGCTGCAGAAGACAAATGAGAAGGGCTTCCTTGACTGTAAATTGACTCCTGAAATGCTTAAGGAACTTGGGAGTATGGAAATTCCCGTAATTGACAAGGAAAATGTCAAGAAAATTGAGGATGAGATAATGCTGGCAAAATCTAAAGAAGACTCAGTTGGAGGAATTGTTGAAACTGCTGTTATGGGAATTGAACCTGGAATAGGAGACCCATTTTTCCATTCTGTTGAAAGTGTACTTTCAGGACTTCTCTTTGCAATACCTGCAGTAAAGGCAGTTGAATTTGGGAAAGGATTTCAGTTTGCTGATTATGAGGGATCGCAGATAAACGATGAACCTTATATGTGCGAAGATGACATAAAGTACAGATCCAACAACAATGGGGGCGTACTTGGCGGCATAACCAACGGTATGCCTTTGGTGTTCAAAGTGGGAGTAAAACCCACAGCTTCCATTGGGAAGACCCAAAATTCAGTGGATATGGAAAAAAGGGAAGATGTTGAATTCAGAATAACAGGAAGACATGATCCATGCATAGCAAAGCGGATAATTCCCGTTATTGAATCCGTAACAGCTTTGGCACTGCTGGACATGATAATGGAGGGCAAGAAGTGGGACTAGACAAACTGGAAGACTTAAGAAAAACCATAGATGAAATCGATGAGAAACTGGTGAAGCTCATCGAAGACAGGATGGATGTTGTAGAGAAAGTGGCGAGATACAAGATTGAGAATAAAATGCCTGTATTCGATATAAACAGGGAAGAGGAAGTCATAAGGAAAAAAATTGGGAGGGTAAAAAACAAAGCCTATAACAAGGCAATAGAGGATATTCTCACAAGCATAATGACCTCCAGCAAAAATCGTCAGAGAAAAATCATATACTCGGAAAACCAAGAGGTTGAAAGTATTAAAAAGATTGACCTGAACCAGGGCAAAGTGGGTTATCAGGGGGTTCGTGGATCTTTTGGAGAACAGGCAATGATTAAGTTCTTTGGAGAACGGGAAGATGCAAGGGCCTATGATAGTTTTGGTGACGTGCTTCGTGCGGTTGTTGAAAAGGAAGTTGACTATGGAGTATTGCCTGTTGAAAATTCTTCTACAGGTTCCATCAATGATGTATATGACCTTATTAGAACATATGATGTTCATATAATAGGAGAGGAAGTTTTAAATATCCAACAGAATCTACTTGGTGTGGAAGGGGCAGAAGTTGAGGATATTGAATTCGTGTATTCCCATGAACAGGGATTTTTGCAGTCCAGTGAATTTTTCAAGGAAAATCCACAAATGGAATTGATGCCTTGTAGGAACACCGCTTTGGGTGCCAAGCATGTAATGGAGTCTGGTGATAGGTCAAAGGCAGCTGTGGCAAGCCTTAGGGCGGCTGAGATATATGGACTGAAGATACTGAAATCCAACCTTAATGGAAACAGTAATAATTCAACAAGATTTGCAATAATAGGAGGGGAGCCAAACTATCCACAAGATGCAGATAAGATAAGCATAGTCTTGACTGTTGCCCACGAGGTTGGAGAGCTGCAATCCATACTAAAGATTTTTTCTGATCGCAACTTGAATTTGATGAAAATAGAATCCAGACCATTACAGGAAAGACCATGGGAGTACTTTTTTTACATTGATATTGAAGGTAATTTAGGATATCCAGGGATTATGGATATGATGGACGAGATAAAAAATAGGAGTAATTTTTTCAGAGTTCTTGGCAACTATGTGAAGTGTTCAAGTAGGAGGTGATGTCAGTGAAATATGGATTGATTGGGAAAAGCTTGAAACACAGTGTTTCAAAGACCATCCACATTGAGCTCTTTAAAGTTTTGGGTGTTGAAAGTTTATATGAGCATTATGAACTTCATGAAGATCAGCTGGAAAGCTCCATAAGAAATTTTAAGAATCTAGGGTACAGAGGACTGAACGTAACAATACCATACAAGATAAGGGTCATGGAATTTTTAGACTATATTTCACCGGAAGCTTCTAGTATAGGGTCTGTAAATACAATCAAATTTTCTGATGAGAAAATGGAAGGCTTCAATACAGACTATATAGGTTTTGGAATGGTTCTAGACCATAACGACATTTTGGTCAATGGAAAGGAGTGCATAATTCTTGGAACAGGCGGAGCATCAAAAGCTGTGGTCAAGTACTTGGAAGATAAAGGAGCAGGTAGTATTGTCCTTGTGTCAAGAAATCCAGAAAACAACAATAGCTCTGAAGGATACAAAGTCATTTCCTATAAGGATTTGAAACTGGTCCAGAAAACATATCTAATAGTAAATGCAACACCTTTGGGTATGTACCCAAAGGTTTCAGAAACTCCATTGTCAAGGTCCATAGTAAAGAAAGCTGATGCCATTGTGGATTTAATATATAATCCAGCTGAAACAAAGATACTCAAATATGCTAGGGAAGAAAATAAAATCCATGCCAATGGAGTGCTGATGTTGGTTGGTCAGGCCATTGCAGCTCAGGAAATATGGAATGAGTGCAAGTACGAAGATCATATAGTAAAAGAGATTTTCGGTAAAATAGAGAAGTACATGGGAGGGGACCATGAGAAATAAGAAAGAAAATATTGCCTTGATTGGAATGCCAGGTTCAGGTAAGAGCACTGTTGGTAAAATATTGGCAGATCGCCTGGGCTATGAATTCTATGATACAGATGAGTTAATTGAAAAAACATCTGGAAAGTCCATAGCAGAGATTTTCGAGGAAGGTGAGACGGTGTTTAGATTAATGGAGGCAAGTGTCTGCGAAGAATTGTCAAAGGACTTTGGAAAAGTAATTTCGACAGGAGGAGGGGTGGCGAAATCAAGAGAGAATATGGAGGTGTTAAGACAAGGCTCACTGGTTATATTTCTTGAAAGGGATATAGAAAGCATCGCAAGAGACATTGATTTTTCAATTCGGCCACTGCTTAAAGATGGCATTATCAGCCTTAAGAAGCTACACGAGGAAAGGGTGGATTTGTACAGACAATACTCGCATATAACTGTAGATGCCAACTGTTCAAAAGAGGAGACGGTAAAAAAAATAATAACCATAACTCAGGAGAGAGAATATGAAAATACTTGTGATTAACGGACCGAATATCAATTTGCTAGGCATAAGGGAACCTGATATATACGGGAAACTGACTTATGAAACAATGAATGAAAAGATATCCCAGGAAGCCAAAAAAATAGGTGCAGAAGTGGATTTTATTCAAAGCAACCATGAAGGAGAAATAATAGATGCCCTGCATTCGGCCATGGAAAAATATGAAGGCATTGTCATAAACCCGGCTGCATACACACATTACAGTCTGGCAATTATGGATGCCATTAAAGCAATTGAAGTCCCAGCTGTGGAAGTCCACTTAAGCAATATAAGCACTCGCGAGGAATACAGAAGAAAATCCGTTACGGCAGAAGCTTGTGTAGGGCAGATCAGCGGGATGGGTTATTTCGGATATGTACTTGGCATAATGGCATTGCAACACAAGGGTAAGGGCTAATGGAAAATACATATCCAGCATATTATTGCAAAAAAAGGGTTAAAGAGAAACCAATGCCATGATTTCTTTTTTACCCTTTTTAATGTTTTTGAATATATCTCAAAAACCCAAAATAATCTTGTATAATAGATATGGTAGAATATGCTTATGATAAAAAGGTATCTAATTATGAGGGAAATAAAAATTTTAGTAAGGAATCTTGTTGAATACATGCTCCGCTCCGGGGATATTGATAACCGGTTTCAATCCATGTCAAGAGCCCTTGAAGGAAGAATGCTTCCAAGGATTACTCAAAGGCATAGAGGAGCTAAAGTTTCTTGAAACCTTAGCAGAGGGATCTCATCTAGTGCATAAACTTGGTCAGACCCGCATCTAAGATGAAATGCTCTCCACCGGTTTTGTCGGCGTAAGAAGCCAGAATATCCTTCCATTCTCCTTCTCCCTCACTAGAGATGAAAATATGGAAAGGTAATCAAAGGTGAAAGTGGTGTATCTCTCTCCTCTATTTGTTCATAATAAGCGCTTTTATGTCCTCTGAATAAAGCTTTAAGTAAAGGCATATTCCAAATTTGTAAAATACATAGTTTATTTCTTTTAGGGAAAATTATTATTAGTGACATAACTTGTTAAATAGTTAATAATTTGGAGGTAAAAATGATTGGCAACCTATTTAGAAAACTTAACTTTTGGAAGTTGCTTAACAATAATTCCGAGGATACAGAAGTGCCTTCACATATGGCTGAACAAAAGAAAGTATCAGGCAACATCAATACTAATCGTTCCTTTATGAAAACTATTTTTTCCGATAATTATGATGTGGTCATCAGAGATTTTGTTATTGGGGAGGACCAAAAGGTAAGTGCCTTTATTGTCTTTGTTGACGGCTTAGTTCAGGAAAACCTCATAAATGATAACTCAACTTTCTCAGACTGAAACAGGCAAATATGCCTTGATATAACTCGGCAAACCTGCAATCCATTGTTGTAGTTGACGCTTGATTGCTTTA
>NZ_JBNPXS010000031.1:0-33881 GCF_050433185.1 Desulfitispora alkaliphila | reverse complement strand
TGCTTTAAAATATCATTTTCCATTTTCAACTTTTGGTTTTCTTTTCTAAGCTTAATCAGCTCATTATCTTCTGGGGTTCTGTTGTCTTTTTCCTTAAAAGAGCCAGTAGTTTTACTCCTTTTAATCCAGGAATTAAAGGCAGTATGAGTTAGGTCATATTCAGCCATAATTTCTTTTTTGGGCTTACCACTTTCATAGAGTTTTACCATTTGATCTTTAAATTCATCCGTATAGGTTCTTCTTTGTCTTTTAGCCATGTAAACCTCTCCTTTTCTACTTATTAATTTACATGACCTTATCTTTATTGTCCAATTAAGTGTAACCTATCCAGCTTCATAGCCAATTATCGAATGTTTTTTAAGATCCAAAATGGTGGCTGAAAATATGTTTCATTATTACTTATTTTAAGTAATTGCTCTGAAATGATAATAACATCACTCCTCTTGTCTTTTTATACAAAAACCGCAGCTTAATACTGCGATTTGTCTTGTACTTATATATTTATTATTGCCGTATATTAAATTTTTTTTGTTGCTTGCCATCTTAGTATTATATATAGTGTATACAAGCATAATTCCAATTTTTAATAATAAAAATGCAAAAAAAATTATTTGGCTACTACCTACTATTAATATCGTAATTAAGAAAAAAAGCGTTAACGAACCCAGAGCTATGAAAAAATTCCCAGTTACTTTTTGGATATTTTTTTCCCTAATATTTTTTTTTGATATTCCTGCTAAAAAAATTTTTTTAGTTCTCTCCGAGAGATTATTTTCATTTTTTATAAGAATACCAATTACCAAACATATAATAGCAATACCAGCTAATAAAATAACAAGAAGATGCCACATTATTTTCACCACCCCTTCTTTAATCTTGACTGTCTTTATTACAAAATAGCTGATATTTATACCTAAAGCAAATAAGAAAATGTAATCTTACCACAACACTCTAAAATGTTGAGTGCTGTGGTAAGTACTAATACGTATCGTATATTTGCTTCTTTTCAGGGCTCAGTCACACTTTAATTATGTAATGTCCAGATACTCCCTCTTACTGTGCACTTTGCTGCATGTGTAATATATTGGATTGTCAACAGTAAACTAGACAACTTAATTCTAGTTGCTTTACACTCAACCTCACACTTTTTTGGTATTTTCACACCAAGCTTACAGGTATTAATTTCAAAATCATCATTATTTAGCTTATTGATGAATTCAATAATTTCTATAAAAGTTTTATCTTGGACGTTATAGTGAACATAATACCCTATCTTCTCACCAACAATAATACCTGCCTCTTTAAGAACTTTTAAATGTTGCGAAACTGCTGCATCAGAAATAGCTAGATGCTTGGCAATACCCTTAGCACATATTCTTCTACTGGCAAGTATAATCAATATTTTAAGCCTTGTTTCATCACCCAATGCTTTAAATATTTGTGCAATATTAGCCATTGTTCCCTCCTTTGGTTCTGATTAAGCTTCTGCTTAATCAGGTTGTGTATGACTTAATTATATTTGTCAAGAAAGACTATCTAGTAAACCGAAACCAGGTCCTTGATATTATCCAATGTTTTTGCTCCTATTCCCGACACCTGAGTCAGCTGATCAACGCTGTTAAAATTTCCATTTTGCTCTCTATATGTCACAATTCTATCTGCTAAGACAGGTCCAATGCCAGGCAGCTTGTCCGCTAGCTCTTGAGCTGATGCATGATTTAAGTTCACCAATCCTCCAGAAGAGGAAGCATTAGAATGATTTACTTGCAGTATCTCTATATTCTCATCTCCCTGCTCTGGCACTATAATCTTACTACCATCTTGCACTATTGCAGCCAAATTTAAAGCGTGAAGCTCAGCTTCTGGCTTGGGTATTGCTTGCTCTACTGCCACATTCACCCTAGAGCCCGCTTCTATTTCATAGAGTCCAGGATTTTCAACCGCTCCCGATACATGCACATAGATAAGTTGAATTTCTTGTTCTGATTGTATTTCTTCATCATTTATCTCCTCTGCTTCCACAATGACTGAGTTGCTCTCTTGGGCTGCGGCAGGCAGTTCCTGCTGACTTTGACCGTATTTGTAACCACCGTAAAATATTAAAACTAACAATAGACCTGCTACTATTTGTATTTGCGTTTTACTTGCATTCACTATAAATCACCCCTTATATTTCATTATATGACAATAAATTACAAGAGGCAATATGCAAATTTAACTTCCATTTTTTTGAATACATAAAAAGCATGATTTTATTGCATTATAAAAAAGAATGGATAATAGAAAGGGGGGGTTATTTATGTCAACTATCAAATGTAGAGTTGAAGAATGTTTTTATAACAACAGTGATATATGCCAGGCTTCAACAATTGAAGTAAAGTCTAGAACTAAAGACCATATTGTAAGCAATACAGATGATACTGCTTGCGAAACCTTTGCTTCTAAAACTAAAAAGTCTTAATTTATATTTTTAAAGGGCAGCCCACAGGGACTGCCCTTTTGCTATTATTTAGCTACAACTATATTGACTAATTTATTTGGAACTACTATTACTTTCTTTACTTCCTTGCCATCAATATGGAGCTTTACTCTTTCCTCTTCCATTATGGCAGCTTCAATTGCTGCTTTATCTAATCCTGCTTCAATATCAATGCGCTCTTTTACTTTACCATTTACCTGTACCACTATTGTAACCTTATCTTCTTTTAATGCTTTTTCCTCATAGTTTGGCCAGCTTTGGTCATGCACACTACCTTTATTGCCTGTTTGCTCCCACAGCTCTTCGCATAAGTGAGGTGCAAAAGGTGCTAATAAAAGCACTGTTGCGTTGATAGCTTCTTTTACTACAGCTGCATTCTGCTCTTTTGCCTTGTCTTTGTAGTTATAGATACCATTAACCAACTCCATTACTGCACTAATTGCAGTGTTAAAGTTAAATCTAAGAGATATGTCATCAGTAACCCGTTTGATAGTATTATGAGTCAAGCGATGAAGGTCTCTATCCATCTCATTAAGTTCTTCCGTTTTGATATTAACTTCTACCCCATTAATTTCATCTGCAAAGCTTGCAGCAATACGCCAAACTCTATTTAAGAACCTATAGCACCCTTCTACAGCCTGGTCACTCCACTCTAAATCTCGCTCTGGTGGAGCAGCAAATAATATAAATAGTCTAGCCGTGTCAGCGCCATACTTTTCAATTATTTCCTCTGGACTTACCACGTTTCCTTTTGATTTTGACATTTTCGCGCCATCTTTTAAAACCATACCCTGAGTCAACAGGTTTTCAAAAGGCTCGTCCATTTTAACCAAGTCCATATCATGAAACGCCTTCATGAAAAAACGTGCATACATCAAGTGCAAGATTGCGTGTTCTACACCACCGATGTATTGATCCACATTCATCCAGTAATCTACATCTTCTTTTGAAAACACCTCTGTATCATTTTTAGGCGAACAATACCTTAAAAAATACCAAGATGAGCAGACAAAAGTATCCATAGTATCAGTTTCTCTCTTAGCAGGAGCATTACATTCTGGACAAGTTGTGTTAGCAAAGTCCTCATGATATTTTAGTGGCGATTCCCCAGATGGCTTAAATTCCACCTCTGTTGGCAATAGCACTGGTAGCTCTGAATCAGGAACTGGAACAGCCCCACACTTGTCGCAGTAAATAATGGGAATTGGGGCACCCCAGTAGCGCTGACGAGAAATTAACCAATCTCTTAAGCGGAAATTAACTTCCCGGTTACCTGCGTTAATTTCTTCTAATTTATCTGCAATAGCCTTTTGAGCTTCAGAAACAGTCAAACCATTAAATTCACCAGAATTAACCAGTTTTCCATCTTCTGTATAAGCTTCTGCTAAAGCTTCCTCTACTTGCCCCCCTGGCCTTATTACCTCTCTGATTGGAAGTTGATATTTAGTTGCAAAGTCAAAGTCTCTTTGATCATGAGCTGGAACCCCCATAACTGCTCCTGTTCCATAGTCCATTAGGACGTAATTTCCTATTAGGATGGGAACTGTCTCTCCATTCAGGGGATTTACTGCTTCCGCTTCTAAAATAATTCCTTCTTTTTCTAAATCTGTAGAAGTTCTATCAATATGACTCATACCACTTATTTTTTTAACAAAAGCTCTCACTTCTGCTTCATTTTTAGAGCCCGCTATAAGCTTCTCCACCATAGGGTGCTCTGCAGCCAACACCATGTAAGTAACCCCAAAAACTGTATCATGCCTGGTAGTGTATACTGGTATTTTATCTTCTGTTCCTTTAACCTTAAATTCAATTATTGCTCCCTCACTGCGGCCAATCCAGTTTTTCTGCATGGTCGTAACTTTCTCTGGCCACCCGGGTAGTTTATCTAAATCTTGCAATAGCCTGTCAGCATAATCAGTTGTTTTGAAGAACCACTGTTCTAAATTTTTCTTTGCCACTTCTGCTTCACAGCGCTCACAGCTACCATCAACTACCTGCTCATTAGCCAGCACTGTTGCACAAGAAGGGCACCAGTTTACTGCAGCTTCTTTTTTATAAGCTAAATCTTTTTTGTATAACTGGAGAAAAATCCATTGGGTCCACTTATAATAGTCTGGATAACAGCTGGCAACTTCTCTATCCCAGTCATAACTGATTCCAATCTGTTTTAATTGGTTTCTCATGCTCTCTATGTTTTCTGTAGTCCATTGAGCTGGAGGTACATTATTTTTGATAGCCGCATTTTCAGCGGGCAGACCAAAGGCATCCCAACCCATTGGATGAAGAACATTGTAACCCTGCATGGTCTTAAATCTAGCCACCACATCCCCGATGGAGTAGTTACGCACATGACCCATATGAAGTTTTCCCGAGGGATATGGGAACATTTCTAGAGCATAATACTTCTCTTTACTATTATCTGTTTCAGTTTTGTGTTGCTTTCGTTCGTCCCACAACTGTTGCCACTTAGGCTCTAATTCTTTAAAGTTATATACTTGGTCCATCTTAATCCTCCTCATTCTCTTAATTAAATATCAAAAAAGCCCTCATCCATTATTAGGACGAGAGCTTGTCTTACCTCGCGGTACCACCCAATTTGATTAAGTAAAATGGTGGAGCTGGCGGGAATTGAACCCGCGGCCTCTTCCATGCCAAGGAAGCACGCTCCCACTGCGCCACAGCCCCATACTTAAACCACTTATCTGATAACGGTCAGCTTCCGGTTCGAGCTAGTCTAGTACTTGACTCGAACTGCTCCCAGGCGAGTTCACTAATCAGCCTCTGCTGTTTTGCACCACCCAACAGCTCTCTGTTTTTCAGCATCACTAGTTACTACTCCTGTTCTTAGCATTTCCCTTTATTTATTAATACAAGCTTTATTATAGTAATTTCGGAAAAGCTTGTCAAGCTATTAACTCTCTATTTCACTTATTACATCCGCATCTCCCCATAGTCGCTCTAAATCGTAAAATAGACGCTCCTCTCGCTGGAATATGTGAACTACTACTGAACCATAATCTAACAAAATCCACTTGCCTTCTCTTATTCCCTCTTTTCTCAAGGGCATCTCCTCTATTGTGCCTAGCACATTTTCTGCAATTGCTTTTGCGTGAGTCTCTGAATTGCCTGTACATATAATAAAATAATCTGCTATTAGAGATATTCCACTAATATCTAATAAAGTGACATCTACTGCTTTTTTATCCTCCACAGCGTCTTTTGCTATAACCGCCAATTCCTTTGAATCCTTTATCAATATTCTACCCCCTGCTTTCCATATCTTTTATTTTTTGATAATAATTTATTGCACGTATAGATTGAGGATGAATTATCATCCCCTTATTTAGATTATATGATATTGTTTGCTTTAAAATCAATACTGTTATTTCATTGAGTGCCATTTTTCTCTCTGCTCTTTCTCTAATCTCATCAATACAAGGAAAATCCCTACTAGGTTCTATTACATCTGAAATATATATTACCATTTCCATTAAAGACATTCCCGGTCTACCTAAGGTATGATGTGCAATTGCGTTTAAGATATCTTGTTCTGTTATATCTAAGTCTCTTTTAACCAATAATGCTCCCACAGATCCATGTAGTAATAAGGGATTTTCCTCCTCCACTTGGTCAGTTACTAGTCCTGCTTCTGTAGCTATTGTAAGAAGCTTTTCAGGCTCTATTTCTCTAGCATAATCGTGGAGCAATCCTGCTATATAAGCCTTTTCTCCATTCACCCCATATATCTTTGCTAACTTTTCTGCCGTAGCTGCTACAGCACAGGAGTGGGCATACCTTTTTGGGCTCAACCTTCCTTTTATCACTTCTTGTAATTTTCTATTCTCCAAATCTATCCCACCCATGCAATTGTTTTTAAAAAAGAAAACCCCCTAAGCTTAGGAGGTATATCATACTAGTCTCTTGCTTTAGCTTCATTTACTGTCAACACTCGCCCCTGAAACTCAGAGCCATTCATAACCTCAACCATCTTCTCCATGTCTTCATCCTTCACTTCTACAAAACCATAGCCTCGAGAACGCCCAGTTTCTCTGTCCTTAATAATCCTACTGCTAACCACTTCACCATGTGCCGCAAAGGCCTCTGATAGCTCTTCAACTGTAGTGCCCCAAGGCAAATTACCTACGTATAGTGTTCGAACCAAAACATTCACCTCACCGTTATTGGAATAATAGCTTTTGTACAAATAGTATTCTGCAATTTCTGCTATTATATACTATAAATATATTCGGTGTTTATATATGTAGTTTTCAACATTCTCAGGCAATAAATACTTGATTGGATCTCCTTTTCTGATCCTTGTTCTAATATCAGTAGAAGATATGGCTAATGCAGGAACTTGAAAAGGAATTATCTTCTGACACAATTGTTGTGGTAATTTTTGAGATAATTTATCTTGCAAGCCTTCTAGATTAAATCCAGGTCTAGTAGCAGCAATAAAAGTACACTGTCGCAATAAATCTTCTACTCTTTTCCAAGTTAAAATTTCTAATATGGCATCTCCACCAGTAATGAAATAAAGTTCGGCCCTACCTTTGTATTTTTCATTAAATTGAGCTACCGTATCCACAGCATAGGAGTGACCCTCTCTATCAATCTCCATCCTAGATACATCAAAGTACCTATTAGTGGTAGTGGCCAACACTGTCATCAGGTATCGATGATGAGACTCAGTTATATTTTTCTCTTGTTTGTGCGGTGGTCGCCCTGAAGGAACATACACTACCTTGTCTAAATTAAACTCTTTTCTTGCGGCTTCCCCGGCTACTAGGTGACCGTAGTGCACTGGATCAAAGGTGCCTCCCATAATTGCAATTTTAAGTTTACGTCTCATACAGCTACTCCTAACTTCTAATTTGCCCATCGCCGTAAATAATAAATTTAGTTGAGGTCAATTGCTCTAACCCCATTGGACCTCGAGCATGAAGTTTTTGCGTACTGATACCTATTTCTGCTCCAAAGCCAAACTGAAATCCGTCTGTAAACCGAGTTGAAGCGTTGACATATACCGCAGCAGCATCTACACCTTGGAGAAACTTGCGTGCTGTTGTATAGTTTTCTGTAACTATAGCTTCCGAGTGCTTAGTTCCGAATTTATATATGTGCTCCATAGCCTCATCCACATCATTCACTACTTTTATTGCTAATATTAAATCTAAATACTCTGTGGCAAAGTCCTCTTCAGTTGCCTCTTTTAAACCTGATACAACCTTTTCAGTAGCATTGCACCCTCTCAGTTCCACTCCTGCTTTTTTAAGTTCCTGTGCAAGACCTGGTAATACCTTCTCAGAAATATCTTTGTGCACTAACACTGACTCGCAAGCATTACAAACACCTGGTCTTTGAGTTTTTGAGTTTACTGCTATTTGAACAGCTTTATTTACATCTGCATCTTTATCAATATAAACGTGACAGTTACCTACACCAGTCTCTATCACTGGAACTGTTGCATTTTCCACTACTGTCTTTATAAGTCCTGCTCCCCCTCTGGGAATTAGCACATCTAAGTATTGGTTCATCTTTAGCATTTCATTTACAGCCTGACGATCCGTAGTTTCAACCAGCTGAATACAGTACTGGGGAGCTCCAGCTTCTTCAGCAGCTTGGGCAATAATCTGTGCTATAGCCTTGTTGGAGTTTATAGCCTCTGAACCACCTCTTAGTAAGATAGCATTACCCGTTTTCAGACATAATCCTGCAGCATCCACAGTTACATTCGGTCTAGATTCGTAGATAATCCCAATAACCCCTAGTGGCACTTGAACTTTTCCCACCTGAAGCCCATTAGGTCTTGTCCACATGGACAACACTTTGCCAACAGGATCCTCTAATTGAACAAGCTCTCGCAGTCCAACCGCCATATCCTTTATTCTCTCTGGAGTTAACAGTAGTCTGTCCAGCAAGTATCTAGAAAGCCCCTTCTCTTCCCCTGCGGCAATATCTAGCTTGTTGGCTTCAATAATCTGGTCACTCATATTTTCTAATCTATCTGCCATATTCATTAGAGCTTGGTTCTTTATTTCAGTAGATGTAGTAGCCATTTTATGAGCCGCTGCTTTTGCTTGCTTGCCTTTAGTCAGTATTTCTTCTCTCACATACAGTCCTCCTCAAAAGTATTAAACTTTCACAGTAAGGTTGTCCCTGTGAATCACTTCATCATAATCCTTATATCCTAGAATTTCTTCTAGTTCTTGAGTATTATGTCCTTTTATTTTCTTTATTTCCTGTGAGGAGTAGTTAACTATACCTCTAGCCAACTCCGTTCCCGCAGTATCTATAACACAGACTACATTTCCCATTTCAAACTGCCCCTGTACGTCTATGATTCCTATGGGCAAGAGGCTTTTGCCCTTTAACACAATAGCCTTACTAGCCCCAGCATCTACAACAATTCTACCAGATATATCTGAACCATAAGCAATCCATCTTTTACGGCTGTGTAGTTTGTTTTCTTTAGAAACAAAAAGCGTGCCCGGTATATTACCCTCCACTATTTGCTGAAGAACACCTCTTTCACTGCTATTTGCAATAATCATAGGTATACCCGAATTGATTGCAATTTTGGCAGCTAAAATCTTGGTCATCATGCCACCAGTCCCTAGGTCTGAGCCACTACCCCCAGCTAACTCCACAATTTTATCATCTATTTCTGATACTACCCGAAGGCGCTCCGCATCCTTGTTTGTTCTGGGGTCACAAGAATAAAGTCCATCTATATCCGATAAAATAATAAGTAGATCTGCATCAACCAAACCAGCTACCAATGCTGCTAGGGTATCATTATCGCCGAACCTAATCTCATCTACAGCAAGCGTATCGTTTTCGTTAATAATAGGAATTGTGTTCCATCTTATCAAGGTAAGAAGTGCATTTCTAGCATTTAAGTACCGCTTGCGAGCTGCTAAGTCTTCTCGGGTCAATAGCACTTGTGAAACTACTTGACCGTATTCATTAAAGAGTTTTTCGTACATATGTAACAGTATTCCTTGACCTATTGCTGCTGTAGCTTGCTTTTCCGGAATTGTCTTTGGCTTTTCTACAAAACCCATCTTGCCCATGCCTGCGCCTATAGCGCCGGAGCTCACTAAAATAACTTCTAACCCTCTATTATGTATATCTGCAATCTCCCTAGTTAGCTTCTCTATTTTTAATAAATTGAGTTTACCATTTTCATGAGTAAGGCTACTAGTTCCCACTTTAATTACAATTCTTTTGGCACTGGCCAACGTTTCCTGTCCTAGCGCTTTCACTTATATCACCTGGTTCCTACTTTGTTTTAAGGCAGTTCTATTTTTTCCTTTTTTATAGAACGACGGTATAGCAGTAAATTCCTTCCCACTACTTGCACTAACGCCGAGTTTGTTCTTATAGCAAGTTCTCTGGCCACGTCCTTTGTCTCAAGTAAACAATTTTGTAAAACTCTCACCTTAACCAACTCCCGTGCTTCAAGCGCATCATCGATTAAGTTTACCATATTGTCATTTATCCCAGTTTTGCCTACTTGAAAAATTGGATCAATTTTAGTCCCTAAAGCTCTTAAAAATCTTTTCTGTTTCCCTGTTAGCATAGTGTACTGACGCTTCTCAATAGCGCCATATGTACACCTCCCTTATTTATATTTCTTAATATTATAGCACAAACCATGTTTCTTTCACAGTGCTGCTAAGAAGTTTAGTCCATTAAGTCAAACTCCAAGTCGTCTATCCTCACAGTGTCCCCTTCTTTTGCTCCACTTTCCCTAAGTTCCTTCTCTATCCCCATAGCTTTAACGATATTCTGAAACCTTCTCACAGCTGCTTCGTTTTCAAAGTCAGTCATAGCTAGATGCTTTTCAATTTCTTCTCCAGTGATAACCCATATTTCTCCATCCCGGGAGATATTAAACCGCTCTTTTGGTTTGTGAACAGTGCTTTTCACCTCTTGCTCTTCAAAGTCAGGTTCCTCTAATTCCGCTGTTTCAAGAGTCTTACTAGTAAACTCAATCAGCTCTTCTACACTCTGCCCAGATACTGCTGATATTGAAAATATGGGATATGTGTTTCCATATCGCTCTTTTATCTTTGCTATTTTTTCCTCTGTATCTGGCAGGTCAATTTTATTTGCTACAATTATCTGAGGTCGCTTAGAAAGCCTAGAATCATATTTTTCTAACTCTCTATTAATTGTTTCAATATCTTGAACTGGATCCCGTCCTTCAGTCCCCGCTGCGTCTACTAAATGCAATAACACTTTAGTGCGCTCCACATGGCGCAAGAATTCATGGCCTAATCCTGCTCCTGTATGAGCCCCTTCAATTAGCCCAGGGATATCGGCCATTATAAAAGTATCTCCTTGACTTGCCACTACACCCAAGTTAGGGGTCAGTGTTGTAAATGGGTAGTCAGCAATTTTTGGCTTTGCTGCAGAAACCCTACTTATTAAAGTGGATTTTCCGGCATTGGGGTATCCAATAAGCCCTACGTCTGCTAGTAGTTTTAGTTCTAAGATGAGCCACTTTTCCTGACCGGGTTCCCCTTTTTCTGCCAAGGTTGGAACTCGGTTTTTTGCACTCACGAATCGAGCATTCCCTCGACCTCCACGCCCACCTTCCACTATCACAACTTCCTGATTTTCATCTTTAAGGTCTGCAATTACGTTACCTGTATCACCATCTTTGATTACAGTACCAAGAGGTACCTTCAAAATCATGTCATCTGCGCCTTTGCCATGGCGTCCCTTGCCTTGGCCGTGCTGACCTCTGTCTGCTCTATAATGCTTCTTATACTTAAAGTCAAGTAGCGTTTTCAATCCACTGTCGGTAGTAATAATTACATTGCCACCGCGTCCACCATCTCCGCCATTAGGTCCACCTTCTGGCACATATTTCTCACGTCTAAAAGCAACTACACCATTCCCACCGTCGCCACCTTTGACATTTATTTTAGCCTGATCATAAAACATATTATCACCATTTTCTAATTTGTATTATATTTTCTTTATTAGTATTTATTAATGCCCTATCATATTATCCAAACAATTTTAGTTTCACTACTATCTGTAGTTACATCATAAGAGCAAATCTCGCTCAATTTCCTTAGTACCTGCTGTTCCTGCTCACACCCTTGGCAATTCATAGGCATTTCCAGTTGTACCCTATATTTATTTCCTTTAGGTTCTAATCCTACAGTAAATTTGCTCTCAAATTCCCAGTCTTCTTGTAATATCACTTGGAAAGATTTAAATAATTTATCGGCGTTTTCTTCTTTATAATCAACTTCCTCTATTTCTTGACTATCTACTTCTATATTTAACTTAAACCCTTTTTTATTAAATTGTTCTTGAAAGTGAAGTAGAGTAATCACAATATAAGGATTTTGTACCTTTAAAACTTGACCATTATCCTGAACTTCTGTCATAGCCTGCTTTAAGTATCTTTCTGCCTCGTCAACCTTTCTCAGTTGAATAAACCCACTGATAACCTGCAAGTAGTTAAGAATATCGTGCTTTTGTACTCGCATTAAATATACTATGTCTTCTAGCTCTAATTTAGTTAATTTGGAATCCTTCACTTAAACCGCTCCTTATATATGTATTTATAGGTTTATTAGTTCTTCTGTGTTAATTATTGGATTCCTTTAAGCGATTCTAAAATCTATAAAAAAAGTGGCTACGCCACATTAACAGTCAGTCTACCTAGTGGCTGACTTTTTTTTCTTGGTTGCGTTTTTCTTGAGTAATTTATCTCTATTTGGTATAAATATATTGGTGATTGTTTCATGGACAATAAATCCTTTACTATTAAACAAATTCTGGCTGATCATTGGAATAGCTTCCTTTCTCTTAACTATGATTTGCGCCCTGCTATTCCTAAAAATGTTGAAAAGGTTATTCATTGTGGTGACCCTGCTTTTGGGCATGCTCTTTATTTTTGTGGTCACTGTGACAAATTTAAATATGTTCCCTTCCGTTGTAAAAGTCGTTTCTGCAATACCTGTGGTGCTTCTTATGTTTCTGATCGAGCTATAAGTATTTCTTCTAAACTCATTAATTGTACACATCGGCATCTTGTTTTTACTATTCCTTCTGAGCTTCGGAATTTTTTCCGTCTTGATCGTTCTTTACTTAATGTCCTTTTTGAAGCTTCTAGTCAAACTATATTTGCTTGGTTTCATAAACTTAATAAATCAGAGCACTTCACTCCTGGCTTTATTTCTACCCTTCATACTTTTGGTCGCGATCTTAAGTGGAACCCTCATATTCATATGATTATTACTGAAGGCGCTTCTGGCAATAATACTATTTGGCGCCATATTCACCATATTCCTTTCACTATGCTCCGGAAGCGTTGGCAAGCTACACTTTTGGATTTACTCCATAAAAGATTAGGCTCTCGTTTCTATCCTCTTAAATCTAAGCTTTTTCTTTCTTTCAAAGAAGGCTTTTATGTTTATGCAAAAAAAGAAAAAAAGTCCATTGCTAAAAATTCTATTGACTATATTGTTCGCTATACTGGCAAACCTGCTATGGCTCAATCTCGTATTCTTAACTATGATGGCAATTTTGTTACTTTCTATTATGACCGTCATGAAGATGGCAAGCGGGTTACTGAAAAACTTAGCGCCATCGAGTTTATTAAGCGGTTAATCGTCCATATTCCTGATGAGCAGTTTAAAATGGTTCGTTACTATGGACTTTATGCTAAGAGACATAAGCATTCCACAAAGTTTTTTCTTTTGCTTTCTCCTGAAAAGAAAAAGTTCTTGAGGCGGCACTCTAACTGGCGTGCTCGTATTCTTATGGCTTTTGGATTTGACCCTATCCGCTGTAGCTGTGGTTATACTATGGAATTAGTTGATATTTTTACTCCTAAGAAGCCTACTTTTCTTGCGTATCTTCCTCCACCAGCTTATAATATTTCTTGTTAGGAAGGAGGTTTTTCACATGAACATTTTAGATGGTTTTAGTAAAAACGATGACTTAGTTGAATTTATCTGCACTAAATGCAATTATTCTTTATGGGTTCCTAGATTTATTGTCAAGCAGCTAGAGGAGGATAATATATTTAATGGCCTTGACGAATCCGTTCCCCCTCAACCCTTTTGCCAGGTGTGTAATGGTACCATGACTCCTGTTTCTTATACTGGTATTCGTGGCGTAAAATACGAGTTTAAGAAATAATTATATATTCCCTCTTTAAAAAGCCATTCTTCGATGGCCTATTTGTTGTGCCAAGATATTTTAATTCCCATTTTGTGTATTATTTTTTTTGCTTTTACAAATATAGAACTTTCCTATTGAATAAAAGAAAAACCACCTTTTGCAAGGTGGTTTTTTCTGATTACTTATCCTACTGCAATCTCAGAGTAGATGCTAACTTGTTTTCTGTCTCTACCCTTTCGCTCATATCTTACATAACCATCGGCTTTAGCAAACAATGTGTCATCTCCACCGATGCCAACATTCTCACCTGGGTGGATTTTAGTACCCCTTTGTCTAACTAGGATATTTCCAGCGGCTACAAACTGACCGTCGTGCTTCTTAACACCAAGTCTTTTCGCTTCACTATCTCGACCGTTCTTTGAGCTACCTACTCCCTTTTTCTGTGCAAAAAGCTGTAAATTCATCCGCAACATTAACTCCACCTCCTCTTTACAATTTCTAAATAGTCTCTATATTCTTCTGCTGTGGCCTCTAGGCCCATCGCCATAGTATTTAATATCACTTGCGCTCGTTCAGCCTCCTGCTCACTTAAATTATCAGGCAAAGTACAATGTAGGAATCCATCTTTCAATTCAACCTGAGGATCTTGCTTTAAGTATGCACTGAGACCAATAACCGCTGTCTGTGTCAATACTGAAACAGCACTACAAACAATATCTTTACCGCGTTGTGCAAATCCCGTATGGCCAGTCACTTTAAATGCAATTATCTTCTTGTTTTCATCTCGAAACAGCTCTACTATAGTCATAACTATCCGTTTATTTTTTCTACAACTACTTTTGTGTATGGCTGTCGGTGACCTTTTTTACGACGATAGTTTTTCTTAGCCTTGTATTTAAATACAATAACCTTTTTTGCTTTGTCCTGAGCTAAGACTTTAAGAGTTACGTTAGCACCTTCAACAACAGGTGTTCCCACTTTTAAGCCGTCGTCGTTTCCGATAGCTAAAACTTGCTCCACTTGAACAGTTTGATCTGCTTCAGCATCTAACTTCTCAACTCGCAAAACATCGCCTTCTTGCACTTTATACTGCTTGCCACCAGTCTTAATTATTGCGTACATTACTGCACCTCCCTATTAATAGACTCGCCAACTAAAGGTGTCCAATCGGAACTTACATACCTTTGCTGTGCGGTTTGGGTAACTAGGTTATAAAAACCTCACCAAGTAATAATATTAGCATATAGTCTACTTCTTGTCAACTGGCATCACTATTAGCCTTCCAGCCCCTCTACATCTAGGACATTGGTGAGTCAAAGCCGATTCCAAAGAAGGCCTTACTTTTTTGCGAGTCAATTCAACCAGACCCAAAGGAGTCTGTCCCACAATTGTAATCTTCATCTGGTCCCGCTTTACTGCTTCAGTTAACCTTTCCAATACTAACTGGCGCTTAAATTCAGATTCCATGTCGATGAAATCAATCACTATGATTCCCCCGGCATTTCTGAGGCGAATTTGCCTAGCAATTTCATCAACTGCTTCCATATTAATATGGAAAATGGTTTCTTCTAGAGTTGTAGATCCTACGTATTTACCAGTGTTCACATCTATTACAAGCATGGCCTCAGTTTGATCAAATACTAAATACCCGCCACTTTTAAGCCAAACCTTCGATTGCAATGCAACTTCCAGATCCTTGTATACGTTATTCTTAGAAAATATATCTTCACACTCTTCCAGCTTTATCACTTTGTCTAATCCCTGCTGAATACTGTTAGCTCTTTGCTGCAACTTCTCGTAACTTTTTTTATTGTTAGTTATCAGGCTCTGTACATCCTCGCTTAAAAAATCTCTAACTATTCTCTCTTCAATCTCCATATCACTGTGTATTAGCTCAGGGGCTCGGGCCTTTTTGTAGTCGGAATTAATTTTATCCCATAACTCTTCTAGCATCTCTATATCCCAGCTTAGCTCAGCATTACGCTTACCTTCAGCCACTGTCCTTATAATTATCCCTGCCATAGGGGGCTTTAGCTTTTCTCCTAGCTCCCTCAGCCTATCCCGCTCTCTTACATCTTCAATTTTGCGTGATATTCCTATGTGCTCCATGGTAGGCATATACACTAAGTATCTACCCGGCAGTGTTATATGAGTAGTTATTCGAGCACCTTTAGCTCCTCCTGGTTCTTTCAAGATTTGAACTAATAGTTCTTGTCCCGGTGCTACAACTTTAGTAATACAGGGCTTTTTATTTTCATTATCAGTACTGGTGGGCAACGCATCATCCACATACAAAAATGCGTTTTTTTCTAACCCAATATTTACAAAGGCTGCCTGCATTCCAGGTAGCACATTTACTACCTTGCCCCTGTAAATCCTGCCTACAAGAGGACTGGTTTTGCTCTCTTCAATATAAACTTCTACCAACCGCCCTTCATACACTGCCAGTGCAGCCCTGTCTTTATTAACCTGATAATAGATTATTTTTTCCATTTGACTCATCTCCCAACATCAAGTGGAGTTAATAATTGCCCTCCTTCTTGCACGTACAGCCCTACCCTGTGATATTTAGCCATTTCAGGCTCTAGTGACATATTACTGACTTCATTAATAAGCTGTACTACTTCTTCTGGCCGAACATTGCCCCCACTTCCAGTCTCAACAGTCATCTCCAACAATACTGTACTTCCTTCAACGCGTCCCTCTAAACGCATAATTCCAGGTCTAATATCCCGTTCCTTTTCTCCCTTTTTAGTTCTTCTCAGAACTGGTAATTCCTTGCGCGCCAAAAGTTCATGCACTACTTCTTCTATATCGTGATTTCCAGTAAAGGGAATTAGTACTTGATATTTAGCTCTGTTAATAAGCGCCATTAGTTTAACATTTTTCTCCTTAAGTAGCAAGACTCTTTCTATATGCAATCCCTCTGGAAGAACTCTGTTTAACGCCTCTTTAAATTCACTTTCTGACCATTCCTCTGTTAACTCTACATCCATATATTCGCCTGAACTACTAAGACCCACTGCTAATGCAGAACCAAAAGACATTTTAGGATGAGGGTTAAACCCTTGTGAAAATGCCAATGGCAACGAAGCTCTCCTCATACTGCGTTCAAACGCTTGAGCTAAGTCTAAGTGGGAAACGTATTTTGCGTTCCCAGTTACGCTATATTCAATCCTGTAATTATACACCTGTTCCACCCCGTTTCTGTAGCACATTTCCTACTTTTGTTTCGGGGCAAACCCCACAATCGGTACATTTAACAAAACGACAATCTCCCGTAGGTGCTTCTGCTAAAGCCTGCTGATACTCTTGCCATAAAAACTCCTTTTTCAATCCCGCTTTTAAATGGTCCCAAGGGAGTATTTCAGTCTCTGGAATTTCTCTGTTGGCATAAAATTCAGGGTCAATCCCCTCATCTGCTATTGCTTCCAGCCATTTTTCTATATCGAAGTGCTCTGCCCAACCGTCAAATCGACATCCCTTCTCCCATGCTCGGTAAAGAACACCTGCTAAGCGACGACTTCCTTTAGAGAAAAGTGCTTCAGCAAAACTCAAGTCAGCTTCATGCCAATTGTATGTTATTTGAGGATGTCTTAGCTTGTCCTTTAAGTAGTTTTGCTTATCCTTTAAAAGTTGTAGCTCATTCTGTCCCACCCATTGAAATGGAGTGTGTGGCTTTGGTACAAAAGAAGAAACACTTACTGTGACTTGAACTCTTTTCTTTGTTCCAGCTGCTTTAGCTTCTCTCTTACCTATTTCTAAGACTCGCCGCGCGAGATCTGCAATTCCATTTAAATCCTCATAGGTTTCTGTAGGTAATCCCAGCATAAAGTATAGTTTAATCCTAGACCAACCTGCTTTAAAGGCTGCAGTTACTGCTTGTTCTAGATTTTCTTCCTCTACCCCTTTGTTTATTACATCTCTTAGCCTTTGGGTTCCCGCTTCAGGAGCAAAGGTCAACCCGGATTTTCTCACCTGTTGCACTTGTTCTGCTAGGTTCACAGAAAAAGTGTCTACCCGTAAAGAAGGTAATGAAACCCCAACTCTCTTTTCTTTAAAGTGCTTAGATAGGTTTATTAATAGTGGCTCTACGCAGGTGTAATCACTAGTACTGAGCGAGGTAAGAGATATTTCGTTATAACCTGTCTGTTTTTCGATTGCCTCAGCCTGCTTAAATAGGGTTTCCTCAGTTTTCTCCCTAACTGGTCTATAAACCATTCCTGCTTGACAAAAGCGACATCCTCGCGCACAACCTCTCAAAACCTCTAACACCACTCGATCGTGAACCACTTCCATATATGGAACTATTGGCTTATTAGGAAAATAGCTCTGATCAAAATCTTTAACGATTCTCTTGTTAATTTCAGCAGGCGCTTTTGGATGTTGGGGTACTATTTCCTTCACAGCTCCACTTTCTTCATACAATACCTGATAGTATCTAGGAATGTATATACCCTTAACCTCAACCATTTCCTCTAAAAGCTTATCTCTGATTACTTTGCCTCCATTAGCTTCCTTGTGCTGTTCTGTTATTTCTAGTAACTCTATAAGAAGCTCCTCCGCCTCACCTAGCACAACCACATCAATAAAGGGAGCTAAGGGTTCAGGATTATAGGCACAAGGTCCTCCTGCAATTACTATGGGGTCCTGATCACTTCTATCCTCTGCATACATAGGCACACCTGAAAGGTCTAGCATATTCAGTATGTTTGTATAGCTCATTTCATATTGCAAAGTAAAGCCCAGTAAGTCAAAATCACCTAACGGCCTGTAAGATTCCAAAGCAAAAAGAGGTATCCCCTCTTTTCTCATTAGCTCTTCCATGTCTACCCATGGTGTAAAAACCCGCTCCATTAGAAAACTTTCTCTATCATTTACTAACCCGTATAAAATTTTAAGCCCTAAATGGGACATTCCCACTTCATATACATCTGGAAAAGCAAAGGCCATCTTAACATTAATATGATCCCAATCTTTTTTCACTACATTCCATTCATTCCCCAAATAGCGGGCTGGTTTCTCTACTTGGGACAATATTCTATCTTCTATTATACTTCGCAGATCTTTGCTATTCATACTAATCCTCCAAGACAATTGTATATTGTAATCCTTATCTAAATAGTATAACTTATTTTGGCCATAATTAGCAAATAATTCACTACTTCTCATTAGGTACTTTTTTCTTTCAGCTTTTTTTTAGCAGTGTTTTGATTTCAGCATCATGCCTTAGTTTCCCGATTGAATCTAATAATTCATCTTCACTGACAGTCCCTATGGCTGTCCCATTTTTATCAATAACTGTAATCAAATTATACTTATTAGTCACCAGCCTTGGTAAAATCTGCTTCAACTCCACATCTGCCTTGGAAACCAAGTATTCCGCTTGGTGAACTTTCTCCTTTATATTTCTTTTTTTCTTATTAAGCAAGCTGCGCCAATGTATATAAAAAGCCTCTTCCCTCTCGCGAGTAGCACCTATCCAAATGAATAAGGCTATTATAACCAAGTGAAAATCTACCCACTGATAGTATGTAGCTACAGTTCCACAAAGCAGTAATATAATAGCTATAGCCTGCCCCATTCTAGCCGTTATTCTAGTGGCTCTAAGCAGACCAATCCGTCCACTCAGCCATCCTCTTACTATCCTTCCTCCATCTAAGGGAAGCGTGGGCAATAAATTGAAGACTCCAATTACAATATTATAGAGAAAAAGGAAATATGCCATGGGATGATAAAAGAGGTGTAAAGTCAAACCCGTAGCTATTACTGTGGCTAAAAAAAAGTTGCTCAAGGGACCTGCCAGAGCAACTTTAATCTCTTTACTACCACTTTCTTCTAACAACCCATCTAACTTTGCTACACCACCAAAGGGCAGTAGCTCTACCTCTCTTACTTTAATTCCGTTTAAATATGCAACTATACAGTGCCATAGCTCGTGCCAAATAACAACTAAGAAAACCCCTAATGCCTGAATCCAAATATCTAATACTATATATAGCACTAGCAGTATCATAAACCACCAGTTTATCTTTATATCAATCCCAAATATATTAAACAGCTTCATGCCTATATTCCCGTCCTGGACTGGGGCTGCAAAAATAACAGCGGATCCACTAACTCTCCCCGTTCCCTTAGTTCAAAATATAGTTTAGGAGTTTCTGTTGATCCAGATGTGCCCACTTTTCCAACTATTTGACCCCGTTCAACTTCTTGGCCCTCTTGAACTAGTATTTCACTGCAATGACCATACATGCTGTAAAGCCCATTTTGATGGTCAATTTGCACTACCCGACCAAAGGCTTCATGATTTGCTACACTAACCACTACCCCACCTTTTACCGCTCTTATAGGAGCTCCTAATGAGGCCTCTACGTCTATCCCTGTGTGAAAGTACTGTTCCCCCTCAACTTCGGACTTTACTGAGCCAAACCTCTGAACTATAGTTCCTCCTACTGGCGCTGAAAGTTGATAGTCTACTTTTCCTGACGCTGGGACTGCTTCATCCCTGTTGTCACTACGAAATACCATACGGTCATAGCTGTTCAGCCACCAACCAAAGGTCAAGTAGTCTTGTATTACTGCTGTATAGTCATTTTCTTGGGAAAAGGTAGAGCGAACCCTTTCTTGAACACTTTGGGCCAATTTATTTTCCATTTGGAATATACCTACTATCATAAATAAAATAAGTAACGAAGCTAATGACTGCCATATTCTTAGCATAAATTTTCTTGGAAGAGTTATTCTGGGCCTTCTTACGTTTATGTTAGGTTTTTTAAAAGATATCTTCCGCCTTGTTCCAAGACTTCCTTTCACTCTATAAACAGTGTTTCGAATTCTGTATTTAGTGTTCCGCCACCAACGGGTTATTCTTCCCCCCATATAATCGCCCCCATTTTTTTCTTTCTCGCTACATATATATGTACAACTCCCCTCAAATTATTACAAAGAAATCTTCGCTTACCCTTGGCTCAAAAAAAGAATTGTCACTCACACGAGCGACAATTCTTTTAAAATAATATCTTTTGTCTTCTTAGATTAACATTTAATATTAAACCTATTGCTAGAAGGTTTGACACCATGGCACTTCCTCCATAACTGACAAAGGGTAACGGCAAACCTGTAATCGGAGTAATGGCAATTGTCATTCCCACATTTACAAAAACCTGAAAAGCAAACATAGATACCACACCGGTGACTAGAAGTGCTCCGTATAAATCTTTTGCCTTTAGAGCTATTTTAACAGCTCTATACAACAAAATATAAAACAATACTAATAAAAGTCCTGCACCAATAAAGCCCAACTCTTCACCAATTACGGAAAATATAAAGTCAGTATGGTGCTCAGGCAAAAAATGGAGCTGTATCTGCGACCCCTGATACAAACCTTTTCCCAACAATCCACCGGAACCAATTGCTACTAGAGACTGTATCATGTGATATCCAGACCCTAGTTCATCTATATAAGGATCAATAAATACTATTAAACGCATTAATTGATACCCCTCTAAGGGCAACCACATACCAAACTGAAAGTGGGCAAAGAGCGCACCTACTACTGCTAAAAAGCCTCCTGCTACTAAACCTCCCAAGAGCTTAGCATTAGCACCAGCAACTAGCATCATACCTAGAGTAATTGCCACAAAAACCAGAGATGTGCCCAGGTCTGGCTGGGACATAATCAAAAGCATGGGTACTCCCACAAAAATAAAACAAGGTAACAAATCAGTAAAGGTATTTAAGCGTCCCTGCCTTTCTGCCAAAAACTTAGCAAATGTAATAATAATTATTATCTTTGCTAACTCTGAGGGCTGAAAGTCAAAAGGTCCCAGTGCAATCCATCTAGTTGCACCTTTGTTGGTTGTACCAATAAACATTACAGCCAAAAGTAAAATTATGTTTACAATATAAAGTGGTTTTGTGTATTTTTTGAGCTGATTATAGTCCACTGTCAGGCTCGCTATCATAACACAGGCCCCCAAAGCCACCCAGAGTCCCTGTCTTTTAACGATACCCATATGAGCACCAGCTAAAGTAAGATTGGCGCTACTTAAAATCAGCAAGCTTAAAGCAATAATTCCCCCTAAGGCTAGGATAAAAATATAGTCTAAATTTCTAAATAATTTAGGATTAATCATCTTGAGCTCCCCCAGTTTATGCACATATAGATTCATTATAACGCACAGCATCCCTGGCAGTCTAGTGACATTATATGTTTTTGCTTCAATAAACCGAGGAAAAAAGAAGACATCCAAAAGTTTAGTCAACTAATGGATAGCCCGCAAATTTGAAACCTTTATATAGCATCCTTATCATACTGCCTTTTCAATTTTACAACTGGTATGTTTGCAACTAACGCTACCGTATTATCTTCACTATTGAGATTTACTTCTAGCGCACTTTCATCTATTTCCATATATTTAGAAATTACTCCAATCAAATCTACTCTTAAATCCTCAATTAACTCCGTTGAAACATTAGCTCTATCGTGAACTAACACTAATCGCAACCTCTCTTTAGCTAAATTTTTGCTGGCGTCCTGATTATTACTGTCCCGGCCAAATATCTTGGTAATAAAATCTAACAACTCAATACCCCCTTCCGGTTTTTAGCTCAGTTTTTTATTTTCCAAAACCTATAATTTTCTTTAACCTCTTAAACAGTCCCTCTTCTACGTCTAAGTTCATTAAAGGTACTTCTTCACCCATAATTCGGCGTGATATATTTCTATAGGCTTGTCCTGCTCTAGAATTATCATCTAATACAGCAGGCTCACCTTTGTTCGTCGACACTACTATTAAGTCATCCTCAGGCACAACTCCCATTAAGTCAATAGCCAAAATATCTATCATATCATCAATATCCATCATATCTCCTTTTTGTACCATTGCCTGCCTAATTCTGTTTACTACTAGTTTTGGCTCTCTGAGCTCAGATGCTTCTAATAGACCAACAATCCGGTCTGCATCCCTTACAGCAGAAACTTCTGGAGTTGTAACAACAATTGCCCTTTCTGCACCAGATATTGCATTCTTAAAGCCTTGCTCAATACCAGCAGGGCAATCTATTAAGATGTAATCATACTCACTTTTTAATTCCTCACACAGTTTTTTCATCTGCTCCTCAGAAACTGCATTTTTATCCTTGGTCTGAGCAGCGGGAAGAAGGTACATTCCCTCAAAGCGCTTGTCCTTTATTAATGCCTGCTTAAGGCGACAGTCTCCGTTTACTACATCCACAATATCGTAAACTATTCTATTTTCTAACCCTAAAACAACATCTAAATTTCTCAGTCCGATGTCCGTATCAATTAAAACAACTTTCTTTCCCATATTAGCTAATCCAGTTCCTATGTTTGCTGTTGTGGTGGTCTTTCCAACCCCGCCTTTTCCCGAAGTGATTACAATTACCTCTCCCATATAGCTTTTCCTCCTCTTTTACCCTTAGTTTTTATTAGCTACTTTTATATAGTTTCTATCTATGTTGGGCTGGTAAAACTCTATTACTACTACCCCATTTTTTATACTGGCAATTTCAGGGTACTCAGGCTCCACTGCTTCACCGTCTGGAGCTCGGGTAATATGATTTGCTATTCTCAATTGCGTTGGCTTGAGCCTAAAGGCTGTAACAACTGAATTTTCATCTCCTGCTGCACCAGCATGAGCTACTCCTCGCAGGGACCCCATCACAATTATGTTACCTCCCGCAACCACTTCGCCGCCAGGGTTAACATCTCCTAGAATAACAATATTCCCTGGATATCTTAAGCTCTGACCTGAACGCAAGGTGCGCTTCACAAGTATGGTGTTGTTATCGTCCATATTTTCTGCCATTATCATTTCTTTACCTTGGTCGCTTTTCACTGGCATCTCCTCCTGACTTCTTTCAAAACTGCGACTGCCAAAATCGAAATACAGAACTTGATTGTCAGCAGAGGACGACCTAGTAATCTTTCTTAAAATTAGTCCATTTTCTGCCAGAATTTGAGCCAGTACATCTAACTGATCTTCCGTTAAATAGTTTTGACCCAAATCAATAGTCACATGAGCTCCTAAAAGAAAGGATTCATTAGCACTAAGCTTGTCCTTTATCATCCTCTTGACGGTAGGAAAATTCACGTGGCCTTGTAAAGTCATAACAATTCCATCTCTGGTTCCTTTGAACAAAATCTTTTCTCCACTGCTCATAGTAGCAAATTCCTCCCGTTATAATGACCAATCGTTTTATAGTTTTTCTACATTGTACCTGTAAATCCTTCCTTTACACAGAAAAAATCGAGGGCTTTTTTCCTCGATTTTCCCTGTATTTCTGACATTTCCGCCAATATTTCTAGTGATTTCACTAGTCTTCATCATCTTCATTCAATCCAAAGTATTGCTCGAATACCGCTTGCGCTACTAACCCAGCTGAAGTGCCACCTCCACCACCGTACTCAATTATCCCAGCAAATGCAATTTCCGGGTTATCGTAAGGTGCAAATCCTACAAACATGCCGTGGTAGTCTCTATTTTTGTCGTCTCTCGCTAAGCCGGTCTGAGCTGTTCCAGTTTTAGCTGCAACGGTTACATCTGATGGAAAATGTGCAAACCGAGAATATGCAGTTCCTCCTGGCTGCGTAACCCGCCTCATAGCTTCTCTAGTTTCTGCTAGTGCTTCCGAAGAAATATCTGCCTGGTTTAAAACTTCCGGCTCAAACTGCTTGACTATTTCGCCTCTGGGAGTCACAATTTTATCTACAAGCCGTGGCACCCACACAGTTCCATCATTGGCTATGGTTGCTGCATAGTTAGCCAACTGTAAAATTGTATAGTTATTGCTGCCCTGACCAATTGAAGTGTTAAAAGTATCAAAGGGGTGCCACGTTGTATGAAAATTGTAATCAATTCTGTACTCGGATTCTAGCTGTCGCTTTCGCCTCTCCTGCTCCCTTATTAGCCTTTCAACTTCTTCCTGATCCTCGGCTTCACTTATTAGTTGCTTATATTCTTCCTCTAATTGTTCAAATAAGTTCTCATATCGCCTGTCTATCAATATTTGATTTAATTCTTCTTTCCAGTCAGGATTTGGGGCTAAGCCCGCCTGCTCACCAGGCAATATAATCCCTGTTCTCGCTCCTAACCCAAGTTCCGTGGCAACCCGATACATCTCTTCTGGTCCTGCTTTTACACCAGCATCTTGAAAATAGGTGTTGCAAGATACAGCCATTGCTCGATAGTAATCTATGTTACCGTGAGCCCTTAAACACCTGATCCCTGCAGGTGCCGGGTAACGCCCGCCGCAGTAATTTGTGGCTGTAGCTAAAGTACCTTGTTCTAAAGAAGCAATACCTGGCACCATTTTGAAAGTAGAGCCTGGAGCATAAGTGGCCTGAAAAACCCTGTTTAACAGTGGCGATGAATCGGAATTGTAATACTCTCTCCTCTCAGAAGAAAGACCATTAATAAAGTCATAGTCGTTCGGGTCCATATCTGGGTAGCTAGCCATTGCCAAAATTGCTCCTGTATTTACATCAATAACCACACCAGCTCCTGCATTAGCTTTAGGATTATCTACCTCTGCACGCAATTCTATAGTTTCTACAAGAGCCGTCTCTAACACTTCTTGCAAATCAGAATCTATAGTTAACACTAAGTTGTTACCTGGAACTGAAGGTATAGTTAAGAGCTCACGTATCGGCCTATTGCTAGCATTTACCTCCACTTGTCTTACACCTTTTTGTCCTCTAAGTCCAACTTCTTGACCATTAATCTCCATAAATTCAAACACTCGCTCTAACCCTGTCTGACCAAAGGGGTCTCCTCCCCTGTAATCATGTTCCCTATACTGACTTAGCTGGTTTTGATTTATCTGCATTACATAACCTAACATATGTCCTGCTAGGCTTCCATTTGGATAAACCCTTCTAGGATCTACTTGAATATCTACTCCAGGTAATTCCTGCTGTCGCTCTTTTATAAGAGTCACCAGTTCAAAGGGAACATCCTGTAGGAGGGGAACTGGCTCAAATCTTCTATAGCCCCTTGAGCTTATTTCTTCTTTTATTTGCTCAACTGTCAACTCTATCCCATAGTCGCTGAGTAAGTCTATCAATCTCTCATAAACGTCATCCATATTAGTCCCTAGATTAGCCACCGTAATAGAGTAAGAGGGATAGCTTGTAGCTAACACAGTTCCATTTGTTGCCAAAACATCTCCTCGCCTAGGGGGTACACTAATCATTCTAATTCTATTCTGCTCTGATTGAAGCCTATACTGATCAACCTGTATCAGCTGCACATGAGCTAGTCTACCTATCAGCACTACAAAGATTAGTGTCACAATAGTCAGTAGAGCTATTAATCTAGTCTTTATTTGTTTCTGATTCATCCCACTCCCTCACTTTCAAGAATGCGGCGGACTCAAGATTCCTGAGGTTACTGATCTGTAGAATCTAAAGTATACGATAATGCCAATGATTAAGTTATATAGCATCATAGGAAGTACAGTGCTTACCATATAAGAACCTATCTGCATACCAGCCCCTGTTAAGTTAAATATTAATAACAAAAACAGTCCATTTAATAATGTACCACTTATTATCGCAAAGGCAGAGGTAAATAGATTATCCTTGTATATCTTTCCCTCTAGACTACCAATAACGAACCCTATAATACTCTTACTCAAAGCGTTACTTCCAATAAATAGCCCTAAAAGCAAATCTTCCACTAAACCAAAGACAAATCCCATAATAGCTCCTTGGTTTTTCCCCTTTATTAAGCCATAAAAAATTACTAGTATCAATAATAAGTCAGGTTTTACACCCATTATTGTTAAGTGTGAGAAGATAGTACTTTGCAGAATAAGTGCCAGGATAACAATAACCGTAAATAAAACATACCTCAATTACCTTCGCTCCCTTCTAGGAGCTCTTCCACGTCTATTTCTAAGTCTCTAGGCACTTCTTCCAAATGGTTTACAATAGGCAATACCAATACTTCTTCTAACCTTCGAAAATCCACAAATGGTCTAATAATAGCATGTTTTAAAAGACCACTTTGCTCCATTTCTACTTTTTCTACATATCCTATGCGAATTCCCTTAGGGAATAGTCCGTGAAGACCCGAAGTAATAACTACTTGGTTCTCTCTCACCATAGTGTCGTGGGGAAGGTATATCATTTTTAATTGAGCGTCTTCTTCAGTTCCTTCCACTACGCCAGGAACTCGAGAGGTTTGAAGCATTCCCCCTACTGCACCATCCCTATCTTCAATTAAGAGCACCTCAGCTGTTCTATTACTAACAGATATAATTCGTCCAACTAAACCTTCCGGTGCTACCACTGTCATATCCTTTTCTAATCCATGAATACTACCTTTATCTATAGTGATAGTACTCAACCAATTACCCGGTGTTCGACCGATAACCCTGGCACCAATGGGCTCTTCTCCATACTCTTCTTTAGTTTCAATAGACATGTTTAACAGCTTTCGCAGTCTATAGCTTTCAAGTCTAGCTTCTTCTAGTAAACTGTTCTCTTCTGTAAGAGCAGCAATTTGCCTTTGTAATCGTTCATTTTCACGCTCTAGCTCTTTTAAATTTTTGAAGTAACTAAAGGCTCCACCCACTTTATCAGAAACAACAGTAGCCCCGCTCTGTAGCGGAGCTAATATATCTCTTATTGCTATCTCGACTGGACTTAGTTTCATTCTCTCATCAGCAGTATAGACAACAATACTAAGCAAGAAAATGATGGCAACTGCTGCCCAGGCAATCTTTTTTCTTCTACTTCTTCTGGACACAGTAAGACCCCCTACTACCTCTTCTCCCAAACACTCTTAGCCTTTCTTCGCCGGCAACATTACCCTTTTTAACATATCGATATTTTCTAATACTTTCCCAGTACCCATTGCCACTGCTTCTAAAGGCTCTTCAGCTATGTGAACTGGCATTCCTGTTTCCTCTGCTATGAGTGCATCTAATCCTCCTAACAGAGATCCTCCCCCTGCCATTACAATCCCTCTGTCCATTATATCAGCAGCTAACTCGGGTGGTGTTTTTTCTAAGCAGATTTTTATAGCTTCCAAAATTGACGTAACCGGTTCTGCCAGTGACTCTTGAATTTCTTTTGCTGTAATTACTACTGTTTTGGGAAGCCCAGTTACTAAGTCTCTACCTCTTACATCGTAAGTTTCATCAGCTTGCTGTGTTTCGGTAAAGTATGCTGCTCCCACTTTTATCTTTATTTCTTCTGCTGTCCTCTCACCAATAGCTAAATTATAGTTTTTTTTGATATGATGAATTATGGCTGAATCCATTTCATCTCCAGCAATTCTTATTGACTTGCTAGTGACAATTCCCCCTAAGGAAATTATAGCTACTTCAGTAGTTCCCCCACCTATGTCAACTATCATATTTCCCGTTGGTTCATGCACAGGCAAACCACTACCAATTGCTGCAGCCATAGGCTCTTCAATTAAAAACGCTTCTTTAGCTCCTGCTTGTAAAGCAGCTTCCTTGACCGCTCTTTCCTCAACTGGAGTGACTCCTGAGGGTACACATACTACTACTCTAGGTTTAAAAATAAAAGTTTTGCGATTCAGTGCCTTAGTTATAAAATATCGTAACATACTTTGAGTTATATCAAAGTCTGCAATTACCCCATCCTTCATTGGCCTTATTGCTACTATGTTGCCAGGTGTTCTTCCAATCATTTGCTTAGCTTCTATTCCAACTGCCAGAACGTCTGAGGTATCTCGCTTTATAGCTACAACTGAGGGTTCGCGTAAGACTACACCCTTTCCCTTTATGTGTACTAACGTATTAGCTGTCCCTAAATCTATGCCTAAATCTTTTGCTATCATGTCTGCTATTGTCTCCTTCCTATACTCCTATATTACACATTATATTTCAGTTTATATGGTCAAGCAATAAGGATATATTGCCAATTAGCATTCTAAATTAATCCTCGTTCTTTAAGACTTATAAACTTATTGTCACCAATTACTATATGATCTAATACATCAATTCCCAACAACCTTCCCGCCTCAATAAGACGCTTAGAAACAGCGATATCCTCTGAGCTTGGCTCGGGATCTCCGCTGGGATGGTTGTGTACCAATATTATTGATTTAGCACTTCTTTTAATTGGATTTTGAAAAACCTCTCTAGGGTGTACAATTGAAGCATTCAAACTGCCTATAGAAACAGTATCTACAACGAGAACTTCATTTTTAGTATTGAGTAGAAGTGTTTTGAAGTGTTCTTTCTCCAAATACCTCATTTCCTCCATCAACAACATAGCCACATCAGCTGGTGATTTAATAGCAGGCCTTTTCTCAGGAACAGTGGCACTTATCCTCCTGCCTAGTTCAATGGCCGCCTTTAGCTGTGTAGCTTTTGCAACCCCAATTCCTTTTATTTCACTCAAATCTTGAATACTTTTAGTAACCAACCCTCTAAGTCCACTTACATCACTGACATCTGATGTGTGTAGCACTTTGTAGGCCAAAGAGAGAACTGATTGATCCTTGGTACCTGTGCGCAACAAAATAGCCAGCAATTCGCTATTAGTTAAAGTTTCGGCACCGTATTTTACAAGCCTCTCCCTAGGTCTGTCTGCCAGTGGTAACTCTTTAATAAGGTGATATTGTACTTCCCTTGTTTCATCCACTGTAGACATTCTCCTTTCCCTTACATAATATCTAAATCTAACTTCTGTAATGCTTGCGCTAGACTAGAAATCGGTAACCCTACTACATTAAAGTAACAGCCATTAATTTTTTCAACTAATAGACTGCCCTTTCCCTGAATCCCATAAGCTCCTGCCTTATCCATTGGCTCTCTAGTGGCCACATATCTATCAATTATTGTCTCCGATAGCTTTCGGAAAAAAACAGTGGTAACTTCTTTGTCTACTATCTCTATTCCTCTTTTTACATCAATACAGGCAAAGCCTGTTATAACTAAATGCTCATTCCCCGAGAGAGAGGTTAACATTTTTTTGGCGTCACTGATATCATTGGGTTTACCCAAAACCGTATCCCCAAGTAAAACTACTGTATCAGCACCTATGACTATGCCGTCCTCCTCTTTATCTGCAACAGCTCGCGCTTTCTTCAAAGCTAGTTGGGAAGCAGTCTCCATGGGACTTACACCTTCTATGTTTTCACAAATATGTGCAGGCTTTACTTGGAATTTCACCCCTAAATTCGTCAGGATGTCTTGCCTGCGTTCTGATTGGGAAGCTAATATAATTTTCATCTATACCTCCTAAGATATACATTCTAAAGTTTGCGATAAGCATAGTATGCCAAAAAGAAGCCCAGTACACTAGCTAAATTCAGCTTTAATGTAAATCCAATTGTAAAGGTAAGCACTACTAAGTCTATGGTAGTTGGAGGAAATCCTAGAGATTGGGTAGTTTTCAAAAAGGGAATTGCATCCCCCAATACATCTCCAAGTAGACTACCCACTAATGCTCCCACCAGTAATAAAACTAGTAATACTGCTACACTCCTGTTGCTTCCTCTCATCTATTTTTCCTCCAGTCTATCCAAATTAAATCCATAATATTTAAGGGCAGCTCCTACCAAGCTCTGAGTCCCAGCAATGCAAATTATTCCCGAAGTGCCAATTTCCGATTTAGCTCGCTCAATCGCAGTAGTTACATCCTTTTCCCATACAGCATTTGGGTGAATGTTTTGAACTATATCCAGCACATTAGATGGAAAGGGATTTTGAGCCCCTATACTCTCTGTGGCTATAACCAAATGGGATATGCTACACAGATGCTTAAACACTTCTTGGTACTCCTTATCTTCTGGCACGCCTACAATCGAAACAATAGGCTTTATTCCTGTTCTTAAAAGTACATTCTTTAGGTGCTCTGCTGATTCCTTTGTAACTGCACCATCAACTAACACCTTGGGCGTTAAGTTAATAAGTTGACATCTTCCGGGCCAGAAAAAATCATCAAAACTCTTCTTCAAACTTCCTTCCTCCAATAGAATTCCAAATTCCCTTAAAACTTCCTCAGCAGTAGCTATGGCTACTGCTCCGTTTTCAACTTGATATTGTGCTAGAGATGGAATAACAATTCTATCATAACTGTTTTTGCTTTTTACTGAAAAGACAATTCCCATTTCAGTTACTTCTTCTATTTTGGAGTAAAAGTTTTGTTCCAAAAAGCCAGCCTTAGCTCCTATTTGTTCTATGCGCGCATTGATGGCAACTTTAGCTTCATCTGCTTGTTTAGCAACTAAAACCCTTTCTGTTTCAAACCCTATGATCCCTGCTTTATTGGTAGCTATTTCGTGTAGACTTTTTCCTAACTTTTTGGTGTGCTCTTTCATAATGGGCGTTATTACAGCCCACTGATTTTTGACAACTGAAACATCATCATACATTCCGCCACGTCCACACTCAAGCACTATTACTTGAGCACCTTGCTCTCGAAAATACTGGCAGGCTATGGCAAGTGAAATTCCTACTGGCCCTAAATATTCATTGTTTTCTAACTGCTCTATAATCTTTAATGCGGATGGCTTTACTAAATTACCTAACCTTAACAAGTCCTTTTCGCTTATAGAAACTCCATTTATTCTGATGCGTTCGCGAAAGTCAACTAAATGGGGACTAGTGAAAAGACCAACTGTTAATCCATGGTCCTCTAAAAGCTTTGCAATCATCCTAGAGGTAGAGCCTTTACCCTTACTTCCTGCAACTGTAACCACTCTCATTCCACTCTGGGGTGAACCCAACATGCTCAGCAGCTGCTTTGTGAACTCAGGGTTTCTTGTTAGTTCATCTTTTCCAGATTTCGCTTCGGGAGAGGTCACATTATATGATTTATAAACAAAGTCAACAACTTCTTCTACTTTAGTAAACATAATATCTCTCCTAGCTACTAATAACTTTTGCTGCATGGACCAATTTCTCTAAATTCCCACACTCAAGTACTTGTCTACAGTATGGTTTATATTGATAAATCACACTATCTTCTGTTCCCCAATTGTACTCGTTCTCTGGATTTAACCAATAGATGTTTCTGCAGTTGTTTCTTATCTCTTCTAGCTTATCAGCCTGAGGATTGTTCCAGTTATTTCTGGCATCACCCAAAATCACCACATCTGTCTTTGGTGTCAATTCGCTTAAAAAGCGCTGGCAAAAATAATTAAATACTTTACCAAAATCTGATTTCCCACTAGTTGAACATTGGGCTCTAGTTTTAAGGTTTGCAATAGCCTCTTCTACAGTTCCCTTGTGGAAAACCTCAGTTATTTCTTCGATATCATCTATAAATACGAAAGACCTCACTTTTTTAAAGGATTGCTGCATGGAATACACCAACAACAGCATGAATTGGGTATACGTGGCTACAGACCCTGACACATCGCACAACAGGAAGAGATTGGGACGACTGACCTTATGCTGCTTATACTGTAGCTCTATGATTTTCCCATCACTGTTGCTAGCCTTCTTTATGGTTTTAGCCAAATCCAGTACACCCCTACTACTCCTCTTCCACTTTCTTTTCTTTTTTACAGCCAATTTGCGCCCAATGCCTGTTATTTCTCTTCTTATCTGAGCTTCCTCACTCTTATCTAAATCTACTAGACTTTTTTTTGTCAAATCTAACATTCCACTTAATTCTACTAGTTGACTAAAATTACCTTCATTTATCATATTTTTCAACAATTTTTCTAAAATATTATTTTCTAGATTGATTAATTGGTCTGAGTATTTCATATATAATTCATCTTTTAAATGCTCTCTTTCTTTTTCCAATCTATACTTTTCCATATTCCAGTCTAGTCTGACTTTAACCTTTCGCAATTGCTCCTCTAGAGGTAATTCACTACTGACTTTATCTACTTCTCTATCCACAATGGCTTTAGCTCGATTAAATTGGCCTATTTTTATAAAATATGTTAACTTCGAACCATTGCCAGTGCCCTGTTGAGCTAGTCCCTTGCCGTCACTGCTAGCTCCTTCTATTTCAAGAGGTACTAAACTATTACAGCCATCAGCCTTGTCATCAATTTCATGCTCTGAAAATACTGCTGTAAAGAGATATTCAAATAGCCTAACTTGGCGCTTATCCTTAATAAGCATTGCTTGAGATACAGTTTTTAACTGTTCAACGCTCAATGGCTGTGGTAGTTCCATCAAAGCCCTAACTAAGGCTACTGTCTCCTCACTGCCCACCTTAACGCCACACTGGCGTAACAGTTGCACTAACTGCAAGAGCTTCTCCATCCTATCCCCACCTATAAGAGATTTATAAAGAAATCAAGCTTGTCATGTACCTTTATGTAATCGCTTTGGTTTTTTATCAATAGAGCTAAAGATACTTCTAATACTTCTCTACTCAAGGATATTACTCCTAGTGCTTGCAACGCTTTTACCCAATCAATACTCTCTGCCACGCTAGGTTTTTTTTGAATATCCTGTTTTCTCAAACTGCTTACAATAGACACAACCTGCTTTCCCAATTCATCTGTTAGCTCCGGATATTTTAACTTGAGTATCTCTAATTCTTGCTCAGGACTAGGGTAGTCTAAGTAAAGGTGTAGGCATCTACGTTTAAGCGGGTCAGATAAATTTCTAGACCCATTGCTTGTGAGAAAAACTAGGGGTTCTTTTTTAGCTTTAATTGTTCCATATTCCGGAATAGTGACTGACCCTTCCCCCAATAATTCCAAAAGAAGCGCCTCGAACTCTTCATCGGCTTTATCTATCTCATCTATTAATAATAAAGTTTGATTATTAGTGTTATTAATCGCCTTTAACAGAGGGCGTTCAAGTAAAAATTCTCTAGAATAAATTCTGTCTTTTACATCCTGCCAAGGGTTATCATTACTATATGCTTGCAAGTAAAGAAGCTGTTTATGATAGTTCCAGTCATATAGGGCTTTGCTCTCATCCAAACCTTCATAACATTGAATTCTGACCAAAAGACTTTTAGTAAGCTTACTTAAGATTTTCGCAAGTTCTGTTTTACCCACTCCCGGCGGTCCCTCTATTAATAAAGGCCGCTTTAACTTATATGCCAAATAAATCACCGTGGCAGTTTTCTCATCAATACAGTGCTTTTGATGCCGATAGCCCTGACTGATTTTTTCAGGTGACCATTGTTCTGACATAACAACTCTCCCCCTAACAAAAATGTATAAAAAAAGTGGCTTCGCCACATTAATGGTCAGTCACCCTAGTGGCTGACTTTTTTCTTGGTGTTGCGTTTTTTCTTGAGTAATTTATCTCTATT
>NZ_JBNPXS010000030.1:0-34978 GCF_050433185.1 Desulfitispora alkaliphila | reverse complement strand
GCAATTAACTTAATGAACCGCCAAGTACCGAACGGTATGCTTGGTGGTGTGAGAGGACGGTAGATAAAATAATTATCTACCTCCTACTCGATGCAATCAGAAATCCTAAACGTTATATTCATGAAGGTTTTTCCTTGACAAGTTTTACAAACTATGCTAATATTATAAAATGTCAATATTTAAGGTAATGATCGACTATGTTTAGAATAAATACACATTACAATTGGGAAAACTATATATCATGGTGTGTGCTGTTCTCAATCAGATACAAGCGAGGTTTATAAAATAGACCTTGCTTTTAACTGTTTGGGTTTATATAGATAACAATGTGTTAAGGGGTGAAGTATTCATATGGTCTATGCTATGAAGGTAGGCAATAGGGAGAGATGGAATTACGGCAAAATTAAAGAAGTGTTAGAGATGCCTAACCTAATCGAAATCCAACAAAAGTCCTACGAATGGTTTTTGGATGTGGGTTTGCGAGAGATGTTTAGTGATATTTCTCCAATTCAAGATTTTACAGGTAATCTAGTGCTTGAATTTGTAGATTACTCCTTGGGCGACCCCAAATATGAAGTAGACGAGTGCAAGGAAAGAGATGTTACATATGCGGCTCCGCTAAGAGTAAAGGTGCGACTTATTAACAAAGAAACAGGGGAAGTAAAAGAACAGGAAGTGTTTATGGGAGACTTCCCTCTGATGACGGATAAAGGAACATTTATTATTAACGGTGCAGAAAGAGTTATTGTGAGCCAACTTGTACGATCGCCTGGGGTGTATTTTAGTGAACAGATAGATCAAGCAGGGATTAAAGTTTATGGAGCCACAATTATTCCTAACCGAGGAGCATGGCTAGAGTTTGAAACCGATGCAAATCAAAACTTATTTGTTAGGGTAGACAGAACTAGAAAATTACCTGCCACAGTGCTGGTAAGGGCTATGGGCTATAGTAGTGATACTGAAATTCTGGACTTATACGACCAACATGAGTCAATTCAGTTGACGCTAGAAAAAGATAACACAGATTCTGAAGATGAGGCGTTGGTAGAAATATACAAGAGGCTGCGGCCGGGAGAACCTCCTACGCTTGAGAGCGCCAAGTCCTTGATAGAGTCGCTATTTTTCGATCCAAAAAGGTATGATTTGGCTCACGTAGGTAGATATAAATTAAATAGAAAGCTTGAAGTAGACACGGATCTAAAAACTAAAAACCTAACTAAAGAAGATATTATAGCTTCAGTAAAGCACTTCTTGTTGCTAATAGACGGGAAGACTCCTGTGGATGACATAGACCACTTAGGTAATAGAAGGTTGCGTTCAGTTGGAGAATTACTACAAAATCAGTTTAGAATCGGTTTATCTCGAATGGAGCGAGTAGTCAGAGAAAGAATGACCATTCAAGATGTGGACATAATCACACCACAAGTGCTAATAAATATTAGACCAGTAGTAGCTTCTATTAAAGAGTTTTTTGGTAGCAGTCAATTGTCACAGTTTATGGACCAAACCAACCCACTGGCAGAGTTGACTCACAAGCGCCGTTTAAGTGCGCTAGGACCTGGTGGACTCAGTAGAGAACGGGCAGGTTTCGAAGTTCGAGACGTACACCATTCTCACTACGGTCGGATGTGTCCAATTGAGACTCCTGAGGGTCCGAATATTGGACTTATTGGTTCTCTAAGTACATATGGGCGAATTAATGAATTTGGATTTATTGAGACTCCATATAGAAAAGTTGATAAGGAGAATGGAAGGGCTACTAGTGATATCGAGTACCTGTCTGCAGATGAAGAGGATAAGTACGTTATTGCTCAGGCTAATGCACCTTTAGATGAAGAGGGACACTTTACTTCAGAAAAGGTTAATGCCAGATATGGACACGAAACCTTAGAGGTGGCTGTGGAGAAGCTTGACTACATGGATGTATCGCCGAAACAGGTGGTCAGTGTGGCTACAGCACTAATACCATTCCTGGAACACGATGACGCCAACAGAGCACTTATGGGTGCTAACATGCAGCGACAGGCAGTACCATTGCTAAAAACAGACTCCCCATATGTGGGTACAGGGATGGAATATAAGTGTGCTCGAGACTCAGGGGTAGTTATACTGGCGAAAAACGATGGAGTGGTACATCGAGCTTCGGGAGACGAAATTTTAATAAAGACTAATAATAATCAAATAGATAAGTACAAGTTAATGAAATTTACTAGGTCGAACCAGGGTACATGCTTTAATCAGAAACCCATTGTCCAGATTGGACAAGAGGTTAAAGCGGGAGATGTAATTGCAGATGGACCTTCAACCGACCAAGGTGAATTGGCTTTAGGGCGCAATATTCTCATAGCGTTTATGACCTGGGAAGGCTATAACTATGAGGATGCCATCTTAGTAAGTGAAAAACTAGTTAAAGAAGATTACTTTACATCCATCCACATAGAAGAATACGAAGCTGATGCAAGAGACACTAAGCTAGGACCTGAAGAAATAACTAGAGATATACCGAATGTAGGAGAAGAAGTTCTAAAGGATTTGGATGATAGGGGTATTATTAGGGTTGGAGCAGAAGTAAGACCTGGAGATATCCTAGTGGGTAAAGTTACTCCAAAAGGAGAAACTGAGCTAACTGCTGAGGAGAGACTTCTGAGAGCTATTTTTGGTGAAAAGGCGAGAGAAGTTAGAGACACATCTCTAAGAGTACCACATGGTGAAGCTGGTAAAATCGTAGATGTGAAAGTCTTTTCTAGAGAAAATGGTGACGAACTTGCGCCAGGTGTAAATCAATTAGTGCGAGTATACATTGCCCAAAAGCGAAAAATATCCGAAGGGGATAAAATGGCGGGAAGACATGGTAATAAGGGTGTAATTTCGCGAATCTTACCAGAAGAGGATATGCCATTTTTGCCAGATGGAACCCCGGTAGAAATTGTATTAAACCCACTAGGTGTACCATCTCGTATGAATATTGGACAGGTGATGGAAACACATTTGGGTATGGCTGCCAAGGCCTTGGGAATTAGAATAGCTACCCCGGTATTTGACGGTGCAAGCGAGGGTGAAATTTTTGAGACCCTAGAAAAGGCTAAATTGCCGGCCAGTGCCAAGACTAAGCTTGTGGATGGCCGAACAGGAGAAGAATTTGATAGAGAAGTTACAGTGGGATATATGTATATGCTTAAGCTAGCTCACTTAGTAGATGACAAAATTCACGCACGTTCCACAGGACCATACTCTCTAGTGACACAACAACCATTAGGTGGTAAGGCGCAATTTGGTGGACAGCGTTTTGGTGAGATGGAGGTTTGGGCCCTAGAGGCATATGGGGCGGCTTATACGCTACAGGAGATTCTGACAGTTAAATCCGATGATGTAGTCGGACGGGTTAAAACATATGAAGCCATAGTTAAAGGCGAGAATGTGCCAGAACCAGGTGTGCCTGAATCATTCAAAGTACTTATAAAAGAGCTTCAAAGCTTGGGACTTGATGTAAAAGTTCTATCTGGTGAGGACGAAGAGATAGAAATACGAGAAGAAGAAGAAGATGTTAACGAGACTGCTAAAGAGTTAGGCCTTGAGATTGAGGGTGAAACAAAAGAGAAGCCTGAAGCCAAAAAGCCTGAAGAAGCCGAAGAAGAGGAAGATGAGGATATAACTACTTTTAGCGAAGACGCACTATCCCAAGTAATCGATTTGGACGATGAGAGCGATGATAAGAATGAGTAGAGAGAATTATAAAAAAAGAGAAGGGGGAGAGACCCTTGATCGATGTAAATAATTTCGAACGCATTAAAATTGGATTAGCGTCTCCAGAGCAAATAAGAGCTTGGTCCAGTGGAGAAGTAAAAAAACCTGAGACAATAAATTACAGGACCTTAAAGCCTGAGCGAGAGGGATTGTTTTGTGAAAAGATCTTCGGTCCAACCCGTGACTGGGAATGTCATTGTGGTAAGTACAAACGAGTTAGGTATAAGGGTATTGTCTGTGATCGCTGTGGAGTAGAAGTAACCCGTTCTAAAGTGAGGAGGGAGAGGCTAGGTCATATTGAGCTAGCAGCTCCGGTTTCCCATATCTGGTATTTTAAAGGTATCCCCAGTAGAATGGGCTTGATTTTGGACATGTCACCGCGCTCATTGGAGAAAGTGCTATACTTTGTATCCTATGTAGTGCTTGATCCCGGTGATACACCGTTGATGAAGAAGCAGCTACTAACTGAAGCAGAATACAGAGAATACAGAGATAAGCACGGGAGTAGTTTTGAAGCGGGTATGGGCGCAGAGGCGATAAAGTATCTGTTAGATGAGTTAAATCTTGATGAGCTCACTATCGATTTAAGAACTGAATTGAAGGAAGTTAGTGGACAGCGAAGAGTGAGAGCTATCCGCAGACTAGAAGTGGTTGAGGCTTTCAAGCTATCAAACAACAGACCTGACTGGATGATCATGGATGTACTTCCTGTTATTCCACCTGAGCTGAGACCAATGGTTCAGCTAGATGGTGGTAGGTTTGCTACTTCAGACCTTAACGATCTTTATCGAAGAGTGATTAACAGGAACAATAGATTAAAGCGCCTATTAGATTTAGGAGCTCCTGACATAATCGTTAGAAATGAAAAGCGGATGCTCCAAGAGGCAGTAGACGCATTGATTGATAACGGTCGTCGTGGAAGACCTGTTACAGGACCAGGAAATAGACCTCTTAAATCACTTAGTGACATGCTCAAAGGTAAGCAAGGTCGTTTTAGACAGAACTTACTTGGTAAGCGGGTTGATTACTCAGGTCGTTCTGTAATTGTTGTAGGTCCAGAATTGAAGATGCATCAATGTGGTTTACCGAAGGAAATGGCCTTGGAGCTATTTAAACCCTTTGTAATGAAGCGACTAGTTGATGAAGACTATGCACATAACATCAAAAGCGCAAAGCGTATGGTGGAAAGGGTTAAGCCAGAGGTCTGGGATGTTTTAGAAGAAGTAATTAGCGAGCATCCGGTGTTATTGAATCGGGCCCCTACCTTGCACAGACTTGGTATTCAAGCTTTTGAACCAGTACTGGTAGAAGGTCGAGCGCTACAGATCCACCCTCTAGTATGTACTGCTTATAATGCGGATTTTGACGGTGACCAGATGGCAGTACACGTGCCTTTATCTGCTGAAGCGCAAGCGGAAGCAAGAATAATGATGCTATCAGCATATAACATTCTAAATCCTAAAGATGGGCGACCAGTGACAACGCCTACACAGGATATGGTTTTGGGAACTTATTACCTGACTTTGGAGCGAGATGGCGCTAAAGGGGAAGGGAAAATTTTCAAAGACTTCGATGAAGCTTTCTTAGCGTACAAAAGTGGTGTAGTTGACATGCATGCACGAATTACAGTGCGCCATCGAGGTGAACGTCGAGAAACAACAGTAGGGCGAATGGTATTTAACAGTGTACTTCCTGAGGAACTAGGCTATGTCAACGAAGAGGTTGGGAAGAAGCAGTTAGGTGTCATAATAGGCAAGTGTTATGAGATGCTGGGCAGTGAAACCCACAAAGTTCTCGATGGAATTAAAGAATTAGGATTTACTTATTCGACTCAAGCTGGTATTACTATCGGGCTTGTGGACATTGTAATACCAGATGCTAAGAAAGAAATTCTAGCAGAGGCAAATGAAGTAGTAGAAAAAATTGAAAAGCAGTATAGACGAGGTTTGATTACCGAGGAAGAGCGTTACCAAAAGGTAATTGGTATCTGGAATACTGCTACTGATGATATAACAAAGAAATTGATGAAAGGCCTGGATAAGTTCAATTCAGTATTTATGATGGCTAACTCAGGTGCCCGGGGTAACATTCAGCAGATTAGACAGTTAGGCGGAATGAGAGGGTTGATGGCAGATCCATCAGGACAGATTATTGACTTACCAATTAAGGCTAACTTCCGCGAAGGACTGACTGTATTAGAGTACTTTATTTCAACGCACGGTGCTAGAAAGGGTCTAGCGGATACGGCGCTGCGAACAGCAGATTCAGGTTATTTGACAAGAAGACTAGTGGATGTAGCACAAGACGTTATTGTAAGAGAAAATGATTGTGGTACAGAGCAAGGAGTAGAGGTAGAAGAAATCAAAGACGGTACTGAGATTATTGAAAAGCTAGAAGAGCGACTTCAAGGACGTTATGCTATGGAGGATGTAGTGCATCCTACAACTGGTGAAGTGCTAGTTCAAGCTGATGAGATGATTACAGATCCTAAAGCAGCAGAAATCATTGAAGTTGGAATAGAAAAAGTGAAGATCCGTTCAGTTCTAACTTGTCGCACAAGACATGGAGTTTGTCGTAGGTGTTATGGTAGAAACCTGGCCACAGGTCGACAAGTTGACATTGGGGAAGCGGTAGGTATTATAGCTGCTCAATCAATTGGGGAACCTGGTACTCAGTTAACTATGAGAACGTTCCACACTGGTGGTGTAGCGGGTGATGATATTACCCAAGGTTTACCGAGGATTGAAGAGTTATTTGAGGCTAGAAAGCCGAAAGGTCAAGCAATTATCTCTGAAGATGAAGGTATAGTAAAAATACTGGAAACTAAAAACAAACGAGAGATTGAATTGCAAACTGGAGAAACCGTCAAGAGTTATGCAGTCCCATATGGATCTAGACTCAAGGTAAGAGATGGAGATAGAGTAGCTCCAGGAGATGAAATGACTGAGGGCTCAGTGAATCCCCATGATATGTTAAAAGTAAAGGGTATCAGAGGTGCCCAAACATATCTGCTTAAAGAAGTGCAGCGGGTATACCGGCTACAAGGGGTGGATATCAGTGATAAGCACATTGAGGTAATGGTGCGCCAGATGATGAGAAAGGTTAAGGTAGATGAAAATGGTGACACGTTGCTACTACCGGGGAGCTTGATTGACGTATTAGAACTAGAAGAGGTAAATAAAAAGGTACTAGCTGAAGGCGCAGAGCCAGCAACAGCAAAACCTGTCCTCTTAGGTATTACTAAAGCGTCACTTGCTACTGATTCATTCTTGTCAGCGGCCTCATTCCAAGAGACTACAAGGGTGTTGACCGAAGCTGCTATTAAAGGCAAGGTAGATCCTCTTGTAGGGCTGAAGGAAAATGTGATTATCGGCAAGTTGATTCCTGCTGGTACTGGCATGAACAAGTACAGAAATATTTCTGTAGAGCCAACTGAACCAGTTGAAACAGTTGACAGTGAACTAATGCAAGAGGTTTCTACAGAATAATATTGACATAAAGGATCGAAAATGCTAAGATATACAAGTGTGTGATTTGGAGGTGCAAATCATGCTTGAGAGATTAAAAAATGCCAGTGAAATTACAGTTGGCACTAAACAGACAATGAAAGCACTTCAGTCAGGTGAGGCTCAGGTGGTCTACCTGGCTGAGGATGCTGATGGCCACGTTACAAAACCACTCGTGGATGCATGTCGGAAAACAGGGGTGGAAGTAACCAGAGTATCTACCATGCTAGAATTAGGAAAAGCCTGTGGAATCGAGGTAGGTTCAGCTTCGGCGGCCGTTATCAAAGATTGAGATTGAGATGGGAAGGAGGTGCAAGTAATGCCTACAATTAATCAGCTGATCAAAAAGGGAAGAAAAGTTATTACAAAAAAGTCGGACTCTCCTGCACTTAAGGAGGCACCACAAAAAAGAGGAGTTTGCACAAGAGTGTATACAACTACACCTAAAAAGCCAAACTCTGCATTGAGGAAAGTTGCGAGGGTTCGCTTGACTAATGGTATTGAGGCAACAGCGTATATCCCTGGTATCGGGCATAACCTCCAGGAACACTCAGTAGTACTTATTCGCGGTGGCCGAGTTAAGGACTTACCCGGTGTTAGATACCATATTGTCAGAGGTGCCCTTGATACATCTGGCGTTCAAGATAGAAATCAGGGACGTTCAAAATATGGAACAAAAAAGCCAAAAGACGCAGCTAAATAGATGAGTGAAAACCAACAGCAGTTCCAGGTGCCTGCACCTGGAGCAGTTCAAAATACAGCAAAAGGGGGGAAATAAATGCCAAGAAGAGGTAACGTACCTAAACGACAAGTATTACCTGATCCAATTTACAACAGCGTGGTAGTAACTAAGTTCATGAATCAAATCATGCTAGATGGCAAGAAAAGCACAGCAGAAAAAATCTGCTATAGCGCTTTTGAACTTATAAAAGAAAAGACAGGTAGCGAACCTATGGAAGTTTTCGAACAAGCCATGAAAAACGTTATGCCTGTACTTGAAGTTAAAGCACGTCGTGTGGGTGGCGCAAACTATCAGGTGCCTGTTGAAGTTAGACCAGAAAGAAGGCAAACTTTGGCGATTAGATGGATAGCTAACTATGCTAGACAGCGTGGAGAAAAGACTATGGACCAACGCGTTGCAAATGAGCTAATGGATGCAGCTAACAACACCGGAGGCGCTATCAAGAAGAAAGAAGATACACACAAAATGGCAGAGGCTAACAAAGCATTTGCTCACTACCGATGGTAAACTAATCTTAACTTATAGCTTGCCAAGGTCAGTGGAAAGGAGGAAAAAGAGTGGCTAGAGAATTTTCGCTAGAAAAAACTCGGAACATTGGTATTATGGCCCATATCGATGCAGGTAAGACAACAACTACTGAGAGAATTTTGTTTTACACTGGTCGAATTCACAAAATTGGCGAAACCCACGAGGGAGCTTCGCAGATGGACTGGATGGAGCAAGAGCAAGAAAGAGGCATAACCATTACATCTGCAGCAACTACATGTCAATGGAATGACCATCGAGTTAACATAATTGACACGCCAGGACACGTTGACTTCACAGTTGAGGTTGAACGTTCACTACGTGTACTTGATGGTTCAGTAGCTGTTTTCTGTTCTGTGGGTGGAGTTGAGCCTCAGTCAGAAACGGTCTGGAGACAAGCAGATAAGTACGGCGTACCCCGTATTGCATATATTAACAAGATGGACAGAGTGGGAGCAGACTTCTTTAGAGGCGTGGATATGATTAAGGATCGTTTAGGTGCAAACCCTGTACCTATCCAAATCCCAATCGGTTCAGAGGAAAACTTCCAAGGGATAATAGACTTAGTAAAAAACAAGGCAATTATTTATGTTGATGACTTAGGTCAGACCAGTAATGAGACAGAAATCCCAGAAGAACTGAAAGAACAAGCTGCTGAGTACAGAGAGAAGTTGCTAGAAGCAATAGCTGAAACTGACGAAGAGCTTATGATGAAGTACTTAGAGGGTGAAGAGCTTACTACTGAAGAAATCAAAGGGGCTATCAGACAGGCTACAATCAACGTAGATATTATTCCAGTAGCTTGCGGGTCATCCTTCAAGAACAAAGGAGTTCAACCACTACTAGATGCTGTAATAGATTACATGCCTGCACCAACTGACGTGCCAGATATCAGGGGTGTTAAGCCTGAGACTGAAGAGGAAGATAAGAGAAGGTCTAGTGATGATGAGCCTTTCTCAGCATTGGCATTTAAAATCATGGCTGACCCTTATGTGGGCAAATTAGCATTCTTTAGAGTTTACTCTGGAGTCCTGAATTCAGGCTCTTATGTATACAACTCCACAAAAGGCAAAAAAGAGAGAATTGGCCGTATCTTACAGATGCACGCCAACACTCGTGAAGAGGTCAGTCAAGTATATAGTGGTGATATAGCTGCTGCTGTGGGACTTAAGGATACTAGTACGGGAGATACCCTGTGTGATGAAAAGAATCCAATCATTCTTGAAACCATGATATTCCCTGATCCTGTTATCTCGGTTGCTATTGAGCCTAAAACTAAAGCGGACCAAGAGAAAATGGGCTTAGCTTTACAGAGGCTAGCTGAAGAAGATCCCACATTCCGAGTTCATACCGACGAAGAGACTGGACAAACAATCATTGCGGGAATGGGTGAACTTCACTTAGAGGTTATTGTGGATAGATTGTTGAGAGAGTTTAAAGTTGATGGAAACGTAGGTAAACCACAAGTTGCTTACAGAGAGACAATTAGAGAAACAGCTAAAGTTGAAGGAAAGTTTGTACGCCAATCTGGTGGTCGCGGTCAGTACGGTCACGTTTGGATAGAATTAGAGCCAATGGAGCCTGGATTTGGTTACGAATTTGTAAACAAAATTGTGGGTGGAGTTGTGCCTAGAGAGTATGTCCCAGCTGTTGACTCAGGGATTAAAGAGGCAATGCAAAATGGCATCCTAGCTGGTTATGAAGCTATTGATATCAAAGCAACTCTTTATGATGGGTCATACCACGATGTGGACTCTTCGGAAATGGCGTTTAAAATTGCCGGTTCAATGGCGTTCCAGAGTGGATCTAAAAAGGCCAAGCCTGTAATCTTAGAACCAATTATGAAAGTAGAAGTAGTAGTTCCAGAGGAGTACATGGGTGATGTAATCGGAGACTTGAACTCTAGAAGAGGTAGAGTCGAAGGCATGGAGGCTCGTGGAGGAGCTCAAGTTATCAAATCCTATGTCCCACTTTCTGAAATGTTTGGCTATGCCACTGACTTGAGATCAAAAACTCAGGGTCGAGGCAACTATGTAATGCAATATGACCACTACGAAGAAGTACCAAAGAGCATTGCTGAAGAAATTATCGAAAAGAGAAATGGTTAATAATATAAAAACTTTTTTATAAAGAAAGGAATGATTAACAGATGGCTAAAGCAAAGTTTGAAAGAAATAAGCCCCACGTTAACGTTGGAACAATTGGTCACGTAGACCATGGTAAGACTACATTGACAGCTGCCATTACAACTACATTGGCAAAGGCTGGTGGAGCTACAGCGACAGGATATGATCAAATTGACAACGCTCCAGAGGAAAAAGAAAGAGGAATTACAATTTCAACGTCACACGTTGAATACGAGACAGAGACTAGACACTACGCACACGTAGACTGTCCAGGTCACGCTGACTACGTTAAAAACATGATTACAGGTGCTGCTCAGATGGACGGAGCTATCCTAGTAGTAAGTGCTGCTGATGGTCCAATGCCTCAGACAAGAGAGCACATCCTACTAGCTCGCCAGGTAGGTGTACCAAACATCGTTGTTTGGCTAAACAAAGAAGATATGGTAGACGATGAAGAATTAATGGAATTAGTAGAGATGGAAGTAAGAGAGCTACTTAACGAGTACGAATTCCCTGGTGATGACATTCCAGTGGTAAAAGGTTCAGCTCTTAAAGCGCTTGAGGAAGGCGGCGAAGGAGAATGGGCTAACAAGATTTTAGAATTGATGGCAGCAGTAGATTCCTACGTACCAACACCAGAAAGAGACACTGACAAGCCATTCTTGATGCCAGTAGAGGACGTATTCAGTATTACTGGACGTGGAACAGTGGCAACAGGAAGAGTAGAGCGAGGCGTAATCAAAGTAGGAGACGAGCTTGAAATAGTAGGTATGAAAGACACTACTAAGACAATAGTAACAGGAGTAGAGATGTTCAGAAAGCTTCTAGACCAAGCAGAAGCTGGTGACAACATCGGTGCCCTGCTTAGAGGTGTAGATAGAAAAGACATCGAAAGAGGTCAAGTACTAGCTAAGCCAGGAACAATCAAGCCCCACACTAAGTTCAGCGCAGAAGTATACATTCTGAGCAAAGAAGAGGGTGGACGACACACTCCATTCTTCAACGGGTATAGACCACAGTTCTACTTCAGAACAACAGACGTAACAGGAGTAGTTACACTAGAAGACGGAGTAGAAATGGTAATGCCAGGAGACAATGTTAAGATGAACATCGAACTAATCACACCAATTGCAATTGAAACAGGATTGAGATTTGCAATTCGTGAGGGTGGCCGTACAGTAGGTGCTGGTGTAGTAACTGCTATTAACGAATAAGCTTCAAAAGCTGAGGAGTGATAGGTGGGGGCCACTAGGCCCTCGCTCCTCAAATTTTTTATGTTATTGACATTTGCGATGAGGCGGAAGGTTGCTGAAAAAAAGGATAAGATACGCCGGAGTGCGTTGTCAGGTAATTTCCGCTGAGAAATGTCCGTTTAATAAAATGGGCGAAAGGGAGGAAGAAAGCTATGGCAAAACAAAAAATTAGAATTAGACTTAAGGCATTTGATCATAAAATAATAGACCAATCAGCAGAAAAAATCGTAGAAACAGCAAAGAAGACAGGTGCGGCGGTATCGGGACCAATTCCATTACCGACAGACAAAAGCGTGTACACTATTTTGAGATCACCTCACGTGTACAAAGACTCTAGAGAGCAATTTGAAATGAGAACTCATAAGAGACTTATAGACATCACAGAGCCTACTCCTAAGACGGTTGATTCACTGATGAGATTGGATTTACCCGCTGGAGTAGATATTGAAATAAAACTGTAGTGGCTTAAGACACTAGTTACTAACCTAGGAGGTGGCAAAAATGAAAAAAGCGATTTTAGGTAAGAAAATCGGAATGACTCAGATTTTCGACGCTGACGGCCAGCTATTACCTGTAACAGTTATCGAAGCAGGGCCATGTACAGTAGTGCAATCCAAAACAATGGAAAATGACGGCTACAATGCAATTCAAATTGGCTATACAGCAGCAAAAGAAAACAGAGTCACAAAGCCCATGAAAGGGCATTTTGAAAAGGCGAAAATTAAGCCTTTGAGATATTTAAAAGAAGTTAGACTTGAAGATGACAATCAATATGAAGCAGGACAAGAAATTAAAGTAGATGTTTTTGCTGAAGGAGACAAGATTGACATCACAGGGATCACAAGAGGAAAGGGATTTGCTGGAGCAATTAAAAGACACGGCTTTGGCAGAGGACCTATGACTCACGGATCTCATTACCATAGAGGACCAGGATCTCTAGGAGCACTTGGGATCAATAAAGTTTTCAAAGGAAGAAAGCTTCCAGGAAGAATGGGTGGAAACCAAGTTACAGTTCAGAATCTTCAAGTTGTAAAAGTTGATACTGAGCGCAATCTAATACTAGTAAAAGGTGCTATTCCAGGAGCGCGCAAAAGCGTTGTTATGCTAAAAGAATCAGTTAAAGCATAATGTGCACCTGTTGTGAGAAGGGAGGAAATAACACATGCCTAAAGTAGCTATGTACAACACAGAAGGTGGCCAGGTAGGGGAGATAGATTTAAAAGAAGAAGTTTTTGGAATCGAAGTTAATGAAACAGTAATGCATAAGGCTGTAGTTCAGTACTTGGCGAGCTTGAGAAGAGGCACGGCTTCCGTAAAATCAAGAGGTGAAGTACGCGGGGGCGGTAGAAAGCCTTTTAGACAAAAAGGTACCGGTAGAGCAAGAGCAGGTACAACAAGATCTCCAATTTGGAGAGGTGGTTCTATTGTTTTTGGACCTCAACCAAGAAGCTACAGCTTTAGACTTCCAAAGAAAATGAGAAGATTGGCACTTAAATCAGCGCTAAGCACAAAAGTAGAGGCTGGAGAAATTGTAGTAGTTGAGGAGTTAGCTTTTTCTGAGCCAAAGACTAAAGAAATGGTTAAAGTACTTAAGGCTTTGAATGCTAATAAAGCATTAGTAGTAACTGCTGATAAAAACGAAAACGTGGTTAAGTCAGCCAGAAACATTGAAGGAGTAAAACCACTAGAAGCTACTGGTATCAATGTATACGATATTTTGAACCACGATAAGCTAGTGATTACTAAAGATGCAGTAGCAAAAGTGGAGGAGGTGTTAGCCTAATGGTAAATCCACGAGATATTATTATTAAGCCTGTTGTTTCAGAGAAGTCCATGTACTCGATGGAAGAAAACAAATACACTTTTATTGTAGATAAAAGAGCTAACAAAATTCAAATCAAAAAGGCCATTGAGGAAATTTTCAATGTGAAAGTTGAAAAAGTGAGAACATCAATGGTTAAGGGTAAGGTCAAGCGTATGGGGCGTTACGAAGGTAAAACTCCAGAGCGAAAAAAGGCCATTGTGACACTTAAACAAGGCGAACAAATCCAAGTATTTGAAGGCCTGTAAGAGTTGATTAGTAAAGGAGGGAAATGAGCATGGCAGTTAAAAAGTTTAAGCCAACCTCACCAGGTCGTAGACAGATGACTGTTTCTACTTTTGAGGAAATAACTACTGATAAACCAGAAAAATCACTGTTGACCCCACTTAACAAAAAAGGCGGTCGAAACAATCAAGGTAGACTGTCAGTGCGTCACCAAGGTGGAGGACACAAGAGGCAGTACAGAATTATAGATTTCAAGCGAAATAAAGAAGGAGTACCAGCAAAGGTTGCTTCTATTGAATATGATCCAAACAGATCAGCAAACATTGCTTTATTGCACTACGCTGATGGAGAGAAGAGATATATCTTAGCTCCAGTGGGATTGAAAGTGGGTGCTGTTGTAGAAGCTGGTCCTGAAGCGGATATCAAGCCAGGTAACGCATTGAAAATTAAAGACATTCCGGTGGGAACATTCATTCACAATATTGAAATGAAGCCGGGTAAAGGTGGTCAGCTTGTAAGATCTGCAGGAACATCTGCACAGCTGATGGCTAAAGAAGGAAAATATGCTCACGTAAGGATGCCTTCATCAGAAATGAGACTTATCCTTATGGAATGCAAGGCAACTGTAGGTCAGGTGGGCAATGCAGATCATGAAAACATTACTATTGGTAAAGCTGGAAGAAACAGATGGTTAGGAAAAAGACCTTCTGTACGTGGTGTAGTTATGAACCCAGCAGACCATCCACACGGTGGTGGAGAAGGACGTTCACCAATTGGACGTAACCCTGTAACTCCCTGGGGTAAACCAGCACTTGGTGCTAAGACGAGAAAGAAAAAGAACCCATCAGACAGCATGATTGTTAGAAGACGCAAAAAATAATCGGTTTTGTTGAAAGGAGGCTGTACAATGGGAAGATCCTTAAAAAAGGGACCTTACGCAGATGAGAAGCTTTTAAAGAAGATAGAAGTAATGAACGAGAAAAACGAAAAGAGAGTCATTAAGACTTGGTCGAGAAGCTCTACAATCTTCCCCCAAATGGTAGGACACACAATTGCTGTATACGACGGTCGCAAACACGTTCCTATCTATGTAACAGAAGATATGGTTGGTCATAAACTGGGTGAATTTTCCCCAACAAGAACCTATCGTGGTCACGGAGACAACGAGCGTTCGACTAAAATGAAATAATTGTAGTTTGAGAGGGGGTTAAAGCATGGAAGCTAAAGCGGTTGCAAAATACATTCGTATTTCACCGAGAAAAGCTAGACAAGTAGCAGACCTTATCCGAGGCAAGAATATTAATGAAGCATATGCCCTATTAAAATTTACACCTAACAGAGCTACTGAGCCAATAGGAAAAGCACTCAAATCGGCTGTAGCTAATGCTGAGCACAACTTCGAAATGGACTCAGAAAGCTTGGTTGTGAGTTCTATATATGTGGATGAAGGTCCTACAATGAAAAGGTTCCGACCTAGAGCAATGGGTCGAGCAGATTTGATAAGAAAGAGAATGAGTCACATCACTGTGGTAGTAAGTGAAAAAAAGGAGGGATAAGTAGTGGGTCAAAAAGTACATCCCAAAGGATTGAGAATAGGGGTAATTAAAGACTGGGATGCCAAATGGTATGCAGACAAAGATTACGATAATTTGCTGCACGAAGACCTAAAGCTGCGAAAGTATATCAAGAACAAACTTTTTGCTGCAGGCATCTCCCATATTGAAATAGAAAGAGCAGCTAATAGAGTAAAAGTATCCATCTCCACTGCAAAGCCAGGTATTGTGATTGGTCGTGGCGGCGCAGAGGTTGATGCACTTAGAAAAGAATTAGAGAAAATTACTGATAAAAAAGTAAACGTTAATATAGTTGAAGTAAAAAGACCTGAACTAGATGCTCAGTTAGTAGCTGAAAACATCGCAGCTCAGTTAGTTAGAAGAGTTGCTTTTAGACGAGCTATGAAGCAATCAGTATCTAGAACAATGAGATTTGGCGCAGAAGGAATAAAAATTTCATGTTCAGGAAGACTAGCAGGAGCAGAAATGGCTAGAACTGAGTGGTACAGTGAAGGCAAAGTGCCTCTACACACGCTAAGAGCAGATATCGACTACGGTTTTGCAGAAGCAGATACCACATACGGAAAAATTGGAGTTAAGGTATGGATATACAAAGGAGAGGTATTGCCAGAAGCTAAGAACACCTCTGCGGCGGAAGGAGGAAAATAGTCATGTTAGTACCAAAGCGGGTAAAGTATAGAAGGCAGCATCGCGGTAGAATGACCGGTAAGGCCTTAAAGGGGAATAAGGTAACTTTTGGAGAATTTGGTTTACAGGCACTAGAACCTGCTTGGATCACAAATAGGCAAATTGAAGCAGCGCGTATTGCCATGACTCGATATATGAAGCGTGGCGGTAAGGTATGGATTAGAGTATTTCCTGACAAGCCAATTACTGCTAAACCAGCTGAGACTAGAATGGGTAGTGGTAAAGGGTCACCAGAATATTGGGTGGCAGTAGTTAAACCAGGTAGAGTAATGTTTGAAATATCTGGTGTTAGCGAAGAAGTGGCGAGAGAAGCAATCCGCCTTGCAGCTCATAAGTTGCCAATCAAGACTAAGTTTGTGAAACGAGATGAAATGGGCGGTGATGAGAATGAAAGCTAAAGAAATCAGAGATTTGACTACAGAGGAGCTACAGAGAAAAGTATCTGACTTTAAAGAAGAATTGTTTAACCTGCGATTTCAGTTAGCTACTGGTCAATTAGATAATCCAATGAGAATTCGTGAAGTCAAAAAGAGCATCGCCCGTGCAAAGACAATTTTAAGACAACGCGAATTGAGCAGCTAATTTTAATATATCCTGACAAAGGAGGGCAAAGACCTTGACGGAAAGAGGAAATCGTAAGTCTAGAACTGGTAAAGTGGTTAGCGATAAAATGGATAAGACAGTTGTAGTACTAGTTGAGACCAAGGAAAAACATCCACTTTACGGTAGATTTGTTAAAAAGAGCAAGAAGTATAAGGCTCATGATGAAGATAATAAGTGTAAAAATGGTGACTTTATAAGAATTACTGAGACTCGACCTCTTAGCAAAGATAAGAGATGGCGAGTTGTGGATATTATAGAAGAAGCGAAGTAACTTGTGTAGACTGAAAGGGGGTATCTTAAATGATTCAAGCCCAAACGCAATTAAAAGTTGGAGATAACACAGGAGCGAAAAAGCTAATGTGTATCAAAGTCTTAGGTGGGTCTAAGCGGAAGTACGCCTCAGTAGGGGATGTGATTGTGGCTTCAGTTAAGGAAGCAACACCAGGGGGCGTTGTCAAGAAAGGCGATGTAGTTAGAGCAGTAATAGTGAGAACTCAAAAAGAAGTTAGAAGAAAAGACGGTTCTTACATTAAATTTAGCGAAAACGCAGCAGTTATCATAAATGATCAAAAAAACCCCAGGGGAACTCGGATCTTTGGACCTGTAGCCAGAGAACTTAGAGATAAGAACTATATGAAGATTGTCTCCCTGGCACCAGAAGTACTGTAAGACAAAAACATTGAATAATAGCAAGTGGAGGTGAAGCGGTTTGGCAGCACCGAAGGTTAAAAAATTAAAATTAAAAAAAGGCGATGAAGTTGTTGTTATCGCTGGTAAAGATGCCGGTAAGAAAGGCAAGATAACGGAAGTATCTCCTAAAACAGGTAAAGTGTACGTGGAAGGTGTAAACATTATTAAGAAACACACTAAACCTACTCGGACAATGCCTCAAGGTGGAATATTAGATCAAGAGGCTCCGATTGACAGCTCGAACGTTATGGTTTACTGCTCAAAGTGTAAAGCTGCAGTACGAGTTGGCAAAAATAAAGAGGATGGCAAATCAGTACGCATATGCAAAAAATGTGGAGTAGCTCTAGATAAGTAATCCACTGGGAAAGGAGGTTCTAACATGGCAAGATTAAAGGAAACTTACAGAAAAGAATTAGCTCCAGCTATTATGGAGAAATTTGGATACAAGAACGTTATGGAAATCCCTAAACTAGATAAAGTAGTAATAAATATGGGTGTAGGAGAAGCTGTAGGTAACTCTAAAGCACTAGACAGCGCAGTAGAGGACTTGGCTACCATATCTGGTCAAAAGCCCATAGTTACAAAAGCTAAAAACTCAATTGCAGGTTTCAAAATTAGAGATGGCATGCCACTTGGGTGTAAAGTAACATTAAGAGGCGAAAGAATGTATGAGTTTGTAGATAAGTTGTTTAATGTGGCGCTACCACGTGTTAGAGACTTTAGAGGTGTATCACCAAAAGCCTTTGATGGACGCGGGAACTATACATTAGGTATCAAAGAACAACTGATTTTCCCAGAGATCGAATACGATAAGGTTGATAAAACAAGAGGTATGGATATCATCTTTGTTACCACAGCAAATACCGATGAAGAATCCAAAGAATTGTTAAAATCTATGGGGATGCCTTTTAGGGAACAGTAAATAAACCCACAGAGAAGGAGGTTTAGCCGTGGCAAAAAAGTCAATGATCGCTAAACAAAAGCGGAATTCTAAGTTCACAGTGCGAGCGTATAACAGATGCAAAGTTTGTGGACGTCCTCACGCATATATGAGAAAGTTCGGCATGTGTAGGATTTGTTTCCGTGAATTAGCCTATAAAGGTGAAATTCCAGGCGTAACTAAAGCTAGCTGGTAAGAGGTTAAGTAGGAAGGGGGTATATAATATGACTATGACAGATCCAATAGCGGACTTTTTGACTAGGATCCGCAATGCCAATACAGTAATGAAAAGTACTGTTGAAATTCCTGCCTCTAATGTAAAAAAATCGATGGCAGAAATATTAAAAGGCGAAGGCTTTATTAAAGACCTTGAGTATATAGAAGATGACAAGCAAAACGTAGTTCGTATTTACCTTAAGTACGGAGAGAATAAGGAAAAAGTCATTACTGGTTTAAAGCGTATTAGCAAGCCAGGGCTGAGAGTATACGCTCAAAAAGATGAATTGCCGCGTGTACTTGGTGGACTGGGAATTGCAATAATTTCCACATCACAAGGTGTAATGACTGATAAAGAAGCTCGCCAAAAAGGACTTGGCGGCGAAGTACTTTGCTATATCTGGTAAATAAAACAAAAAGAACAGCAGTAGTTGCATAGGGGGTGTCACGATGTCTAGAATCGGAAAATTGCCTGTAGCTATTCCAAACGGTGTGGAAGTAAAAGTTGACGGCTCAAAGGTTACAGTAAAGGGACCAAAAGGGCAACTTGAAAGAGAAATCCACAAAGACATGGAACTTGTATTGCAGGAAAATGAAATAACAGTGAACAGACCGTCAGACAACAAGTTACACCGTTCACTTCATGGACTTAGCAGAACGCTAATTAGCAACATGGTTGAAGGTGTAACAAAGGGATTTGAAAAATCCTTAGAGCTTGTTGGTGTAGGTTATAGAGCAAATAAGCAGGGGAATAAACTAGTTTTAACTGTTGGATACTCTCATCCAGTAGAATTAGTTCCTGCTGATGGACTAGAAATAGAGGTTCCTGCTCCAACTAAGGTTATAGTAAAGGGTATCGATAAAGAGCAAGTTGGTGCATTTGCCGCGAAAGTGAGATCTGTGAGAGAGCCAGAACCTTACAAAGGCAAAGGAATTAAATACGAAAACGAACGCATTCGCCGTAAAGTTGGTAAGGCTGGTGCTAAGAAGTAATCGTCTTAGTGGAAAGGAGTGAGTCTCTTGATTAAGCGTCAGAGTAGAAAACTTAACAGAGCTAAAAAACGCATGCGCTTGCGTAATAAATTAGTTGGTACAACAGAAAGACCAAGGCTAAACGTATACAAGAGCTTAAACAATATCTACGCTCAAGTTATAAATGATGAAAATGGTAATACATTAGTTGCTGCATCTACATTAGATCCTGAACTTAAAGATAAAGTGGGCAACGGTGGAAACACGGAAGCGGCTAAAATGGTAGGCGAACTAATTGCAAAAAGAGCGCAAGAAAAGGGCTGCACAAAGGTAGTATTTGATAGAGCTGGTTATATATATCATGGACGTGTTGCCGCTCTAGCCGATGCAGCGAGAGAAGCTGGATTAGAATTTTAATGTTTTTGTAAAGGAGGGAAATTAATGGCTGAAAGAATAGATCCCAATCAGTTAGAGCTGACTGAAAAGGTTGTTAACATTAGCAGGGTAGCAAAGGTTGTAAAAGGTGGACGAAGATTTAGCTTTAGTGCTTTAGTGGTTGTGGGAGACGGAAATGGCCACGTAGGAGTAGGACTAGGTAAAGCCAATGAAGTGCCAGAAGCAATCAGAAAAGGGATTGACGATGCCAAGAAGAGCCTGATTTTTGTTCCAAGAGTGGGAACTACAATTCCTCACCAAATCGTGGGCAAGTTCGGAGCTGGAAAGGTATTCATGAAACCTGCGGCTGAAGGTACTGGTGTTATTGCTGGTGGACCAGTAAGAGCAGTACTTGAGTTGGCTGGTATTAGAGATATCCTTACAAAATCCCTAGGTTCACAAAATCCAAACAACATGATTGCTGCCACTCTGCAGGGCCTAGCTGAGCAAAAAAGTGCTGAGAAAGTTGCCAAGCTGAGAGGCAAAAGCGTAGAAGAACTTTTAGGGTAGGAGGTATTGTTCATGGCAAATAAACTAAAGGTTACTTTAGTAAAAAGTGCGATAGGAAAACCAGAAGATCAAAAGCTGACAGTTAAGACTTTGGGTTTGCGCAAGCTTAACTACACAGTAGTTCACAATGACACGCCTCAAATTAGGGGTATGGTGAACAAGGTTAAACACTTAGTAGACGTTGAAGAGATAGAAGCTTAATAAGCTTGACCTAGAGGAGGTGTAATTAATGACTAAGCTACACGAATTGCAACCGGCCGCTGGTAGCCGCAAGGAGCGAAGGAGAAAAGGACGGGGTATGTCCTCTGGAGCTGGCAAGACTGCGGGACGAGGGCATAACGGTCAAAAATCTCGCTCTGGTGGTGGGGTTAGACCTGGCTTCGAAGGTGGTCAAATGCCTTTACAGCAGAGGGTTCCAAAGCGCGGCTTTACAAATATCTTCAAAAAAGAGTTTGCAATTGTTAACGTAGAAGAGCTTAACAAGTTCGAAGCGGGAACTGAAGTTACTCCAGAAGCATTGATGGAAGCCGGATTGATAAAAGCAGTAAAAGACGGAGTTAAGATTCTAGGAGATGGCAATCTCGAGAAGAATTTGACAGTAAAGACACACCGTATCAGTAAAGCAGCTGAAGAGAAGATCACTGCTGCAGGCGGAAAAGTAGAGGTGTTATAAAATGCTAGACTCCTTAAAAAGTGCTTGGAAGTTAGATGACCTAAGAGGAAAGATACTTTTTACCTTGGCAATGTTTTTGGTGTTCAGAATAGGTGCTCATGTTCCAGTGCCAGGAATTAATACCGATGCATTAAGAGAATTGCTTATGGGCGAAGGAGCTACACTGTTTGGAATGATGGACATGTTATCAGGGGGGTCATTCTCCTCCTTCGCAGTATTTGCAATGGGGATTATGCCCTATATTAACGCATCGATTATCATGCAGTTGCTGACAGTGGTTATTCCAAGGCTAGAACAGCTTGCTAAAGAAGGCGAAGAAGGCCGAAAAGTAATCACTCAGTACACAAGATACGGAACTGCAGGACTAGGATTTATCCAAGCTTTAGGAATGTCTTACGCGTTAAATAACTTTGGCATTATTATAGACCCATCATTCACCAGCTTTTTGACCATAGCAATTACTTTAACTGCTGGTACTGTATTCTTGATGTGGATAGGTGAGCTAATTACTGAAAAGGGTATCGGTAACGGAATTTCACTAATAATCTTTGCCGGCATTGTGGCCAGTGTTCCAGGAGCGCTGACCAATATGGTTCAAATGATGCAAGCAGGTACTATAGGAGTATTCACCTTGGTATTACTTGCACTTATTGGATTACTGGTAATCGCCGGTGTAGTATCAATCCATGAGGGTCAGAGAAGAATTCCAGTTCAATACGCTAAGCGCGTAGTAGGGAGAAAGGTTTACGGTGGACAGACAACACATGTACCACTTAAAGTAAATCAGGCAGGTGTTATCCCGGTGATCTTTGCCATGTCAATCCTACTGTTGCCTCAGACCATAGTTACTTGGTTTGACAATAGATTTGCTAATTTTCTCGAGAGAATGTTAGACTTTACTTCAATACCATACATGATAATTTATGCAACATTGATTATTTTCTTCACGTACTTCTACACAGCTGTAACATTCAACCCAGCTGATGTGGCAGACAACATGAAGAAAAACGGTGGATTTATTCCAGGATTGAGGCCAGGAAAGCCAACAGCTGAATACATCGATAGAGTTTTAACTCGAATCACTTTGGCTGGTGCACTGTTCTTGGCAGGCATTGCGGTGATGCCCAATGTCTTTATGGCAATTACTGATTTAAATATTTACTTTGGTGGGACAGCGCTCATAATCGTGGTTGGTGTTGCGTTAGAAACAATGAAGCAAATTGAGTCTCACTTAATGATGAGACACTATCAAGGCTTTATGAAGTAAAATTATCTCGGGAGGGATTTTCCATGAGAGTACTGTTAATGGGACCACCAGGGGCAGGCAAAGGAACACAAGCAGAAAAATTAGTTGATAGGTTTAATATTCCCCATATATCAACTGGAGATATGTTTAGAAGTGCAATCAAAGAAGGCACTGAATTGGGCAAAAAGGCAAAAGAGTTTATGGATCAAGGTAAACTTGTGCCCGATGAAGTAACTATAGGGATTGTTAAAGAGAGATTGGAACAGTCAGACTGCGAAAAAGGGTTTTTACTAGACGGTTTTCCAAGAACAACTGCTCAAGCAGAGGCCTTAGATGGAATACTAGCTGAATTAAAGATTGAGTTAGATGCAGTAGTGGATATTCAAGTATCTAGAGAAAAGCTTTTAGAGAGACTGACTGGAAGAAGAGTGTGCAAAGACTGTGGTTCAGCTTATCACGTGGTATTTAACCCATCTGAGCAGGATGGAAAATGTAATAAATGTGGTGGTGAACTATATCAGCGCAGTGACGATAATGAAGAAACTGCAGCAAAGAGATTGGATGTTTATACTGAACAGACTGAGCCACTTATACGATACTATCAAGATCAAGGAAAGTTAATTGAAATTAATGGAGATCAACCTATGGAAGCAGTACTGGCAGACGTTGTTAGATTACTAGGGAGAGACTTTTAATGATTACAATCAAAACAGACCGGGAAATCCAAAAGATGAGAGAAGCAGGTAAAATAGTGGCTGAGGCTCATGAAGCTGTGAAAGCAGCTTTGGAGCCTGGGATTACTACTTTGGAGCTGGATCGAATTGTTGAGAAACTTATTCGCTCGCGAGGCGCTACTCCAGCGTTTAAGGGGTATCATGGTTTCCCTGCCAGTATCTGCGCTTCTATAAATGAAGAGTTAGTTCACGGGATTCCAGGTTTAAGAAAGTTAAAAAATGGAGATATTATTAGTATTGATATTGGAGCAATATTAGATGGATACTATGGAGATGCAGCGGTTACACTGCCAGTTGGTGATGTGAGCCAAGAGGCCGAGAAGCTTATGAGAGTTACTGAGGAGTCGCTAATGGAGGGTATTGCAAAAGCAATATCAGATAACCGCTTATCTGATATATCTCACGCCATTCAAACCCATGTAGAAGCTAATGGGTACGCTATAGTTAGGAACTATGTGGGACACGGTATTGGCACGGCTATGCACGAAGATCCTCAGGTGCCCAATTATGGTAAGCCAGGATTTGGCCCCAGATTAAAGCCAGGAATGGTTCTAGCAATAGAACCTATGGTTAACGTGGGAACCCATGAGGTTTACACCCTAAAGGACAAATGGACTGTGGTTACAGCTGACAAAAAGTTATGTGCTCACTCTGAACACACAGTTGCAATTACGGAAAATGGCCCTGAGATTTTAACTAAGCTCTAAGATTAATCTCCGCAAATAGTTGGAGGTGGAGTTAATGGGCAGTGAGAAGATTGTGTTAGGTCAAGTTGTACAGTCCACAGCTGGACGCGATAAAGAACAGACATATATTGTGGTATCTTTAGAAGACGATAGGTTTGTTTACTTGGCAAATGGACACAAGCGCAAAGTCAGTAACCCTAAGAAGAAAAACCTAAGCCATGTTAAGGTGATAGGCATAGACAGGAAGATAAAGGGAATACTGGAATCGGATAAGAAGCTCGACAATGGCGAACTGAGACGAGCGGTAAAGGAATTAACCGATTAATAAGATTTAATGAGGAGGTCGGTAGTTCAGGATGTCTAAGCAGGATGTTATCGAAGTTGAGGGAACGGTAATTGAACCTCTACCAAATGCGATGTTTAATGTTGAATTGGAAAACGGCCATAAAGTTTTAGCTCATGTTTCGGGAAAAATTAGGATGAACTTCATCAGAATTCTTCCTGGAGACAAAGTAACGGTTGAGTTATCTCCTTATGATTTGACCCGTGGGCGCATTATTTACCGTTATAAATAGGCACGGTATAAAAGGAGGGTTTAGGATGAAAGTCAGAACATCAGTTAAACCAATATGTGAAAAATGTAAAATTATTAGACGCGGTGGAAAAGTTATGGTAATTTGTGAAAACCCTAAGCATAAGCAAAAGCAAGGATAGTTCATAAACGGAGGTGGATTTTTAAATGGCAAGGATTTCCGGGGTAGATATACCTAGGGACAAAAGAGTTGTAATTGCCCTGACTTATATATACGGTGTTGGCAAGTCAACTGCTGAAAAGGCCCTAAAAGAAAACGGTATCAATCCAGATACTAGAGTTCGGGACCTAACTGAAGAAGAAGTCAATAAGTTGAGAGAGTACATTGACAGAGAATTGACAGTTGAAGGTGACTTGAGAAGAGAAGTTGCACTAAATATTAAACGTTTAATGGAAATTGGCTGTTACAGAGGCCTTAGACATAGAAGAGGCTTACCTGTAAGAGGACAGAAAACAAAGACAAACGCTAGAACAAGAAAAGGCGCCAAGAGAACTGTTGGTGCAAAAAGAAAGAAATAGATAGGGGGGATTTAGATTGGCACAAAGACCTACTAGGACTAAAAAGCGTGAGCGAAAAAATGTGGAATTCGGTATTGCTCACATTCAGTCTACTTTTAATAATACTATAGTAACTATCAGTGACCAAGCAGGGAATGCCATTGCATGGGCTAGTTCCGGTGGCCAGGGCTTTAAGGGCTCAAGAAAGAGTACTCCTTTTGCGGCACAGATGGCTGCAGAAGTGGCTGCTAAGCAAGCAATGGAACACGGTATGAAAGAAGTAGAGTGCTACGTAAAGGGACCTGGCGCAGGCAGAGAAGCAGCGATTCGTTCTTTACAGGCTGCTGGAATAGAAGTAAGTAGTATTAAAGATGTAACTCCTATTCCCCATAATGGTTGTAGACCACCAAAGAGAAGAAGAGTATAGGGAGGTGTATGAAGACTAATGGCTAGATATACAGGATCAGTTTGCAGACTGTGCAGACGAGAAGGATCAAAATTATATTTAAAAGGCGATCGTTGCTATTCAGATAAATGTGCAATCGACAGAAGAGCATATGCACCTGGGCAGCACGGGCAAAGAAGAACTAAGGTGTCAGAATACGGAATCCAGCTTCGAGAGAAGCAGAAGGCTAGAAGAATTTATGGAGTATTGGAAAGCCAGTTCCGAAAGTACTTTAAAGAAGCTGATAGACAAAAGGGCGTTACTGGTGACAACTTGATGAGACTGCTAGAAAGAAGACTAGATAATATTGTATTCAGACTAGGACTTGCTGGCTCAAGAGCAGAAGCAAGACAGCTAATTAGACACGGACACTTTACAGTGAACGGTAAAAAAGTGGATATTCCGTCCTATTTAGTAAAAGCAGGCCAGGAAATTGCAGTTAGAGATAAGAGTAAAAACTCTGCTAAATTCAAAGAAATTTCAGAGGCTGCGGGCCATAAAACTGCACCAGCATGGCTTGAACTAGATAGCGAAAATTTAGTTGGCAGAATAGTTGCACTTCCTTCTAGAGAAGACATTGATGTACCAATTGAAGAACACCTTATCGTTGAATTATACTCACGTTAAGATATAGGAAGTGTTAAGGGCAATAATTTTTAGGTCTCAGGAAGGAGGGTTATGGGTAATATGTTAGAAATAGAAAAGCCCGTTATTGAATGTGTTGAAATGGCTGATGACAGTTCTTATGGGAAGTTTGTTGTTGAGCCACTTGAAAGAGGATATGGCATAACGTTGGGAAACTCTTTGCGTAGGATTTTACTTTCGTCACTTCCAGGAGCAGCAGTTACCTCTGTTAAAATAGATAGTGTTCTACACGAATTTTCTACTGTCAAAGGGGTAGTTGAAGATGTAACTGACATAATCCTAAACCTAAAATCACTGGCAGTTAAGTTGCATATTGATGAGCCAAAGACAGTGCGGATAGAGGCAGAAGGAGAGGGAGTAGTTACAGCTGCAGATATAATAGTCGATGCAGATGTGGAAATATTAAACCCCGAACTGAAGATTGCTACACTAAACGCCGAAGGTAAATTGCACATGGAGCTGGTCATAGAAAAGGGAAGAGGCTACAGACCTTCTGTGAAGAACAAAAAAGAGGATGATGTTATTGGTGTAATACCAGTAGACTCTATATTTGCGCCAGTGTACAAAGTCAACTACAACGTTACAGATACGCGGGTAGGTCAGATTACTGATTATGACAAGTTGACACTTGAACTTTGGACCGACGGTAGTATCGCTCCAGATGAAGCAGTGAGCTCAGCAGCTAAAATACTGATTCAACACTTTAAACTCTTTACTGGGTTAACTGAGACTATAACGGATGAAGTAACAATGGTAGAAAAAGAAGAAGAAATTAAAGACAAAATTTTAGAGATGACAATAGAAGAACTAGACCTGTCAGTTCGATCATATAACTGCCTCAAGCGAGCTGGCATTAACACGGTTGAAGAGTTGGCTCAGAGGTCAGAGGAAGACATGATGAAGGTTCGAAATCTGGGTAAGAAGTCCCTAGAAGAAGTAATCCATAAAATGGAAGACTTGGGCCTCGCCATGAGAAAATCAGATGAGTAAAGGAGGTTAAAGCATGGCATATAGAAAGCTAGGCCGCAATAGTAGCCATAGAGATGCTATGTTGAGAAACATAGTTACCTCCCTCTTGAAAGAGGAGCGCATAGAAACTACTGAAGCCAAGGCTAAAGAGTTAAAGTCTTTGGCAGAAAAGATGATTACTTTAGGTAAGCGCGGAGATCTGCATGCTAAAAGACAGGCAATAGCCTACTTAATGGATGAAGATGTGGTGAAAAAATTATTTGACGATATAGCACCCAAGTACGCTGACAGACAAGGTGGATATACTAGAATCATGAAAACTGGAATGCGACGTGGAGATGCAACGCAAATGGCGATAGTAGAACTAGTATAAGAGTGTCAATAGTTTTAGGATTCAGGATACCTGAATCCTAAATTTTTGCACTTAAGGCTGGCAGGTGACTGAATTATGAGTAAACTTATTCAGTTGAATAATGTAAAATACAGATACAATCAAGAAAACTGGGCTTTGGATGGTATCAATTTAGATATAAACAGAGGGGAATTTATTGCTGTGCTTGGAGCTAATGGTTCGGGAAAATCCACTCTTGGCAAGCACATGAATGCCCTTTTGTTGCCTACACAGGGACAGGTTATTGTAGATGGGATTTCATCACATGACCAAGATTCACTCTGGGAAATCAGAGAAAAAGTAGGTATGGTATTTCAAAATCCAGACAATCAAATAGTAGCAACTGTAGTAGAAGAAGATGTGGCCTTTGGTTTAGAGAATCTGGGATTAGAGCCTACCATAATCAGAGAAAGAGTTGAAGAAGCACTTTCTCTTGTGGACATGATTGAATACAGAGACAGGGGGCCGCATTTTTTATCAGGGGGGCAAAAACAGCGGATAGCCATAGCAGGTATCATAGCAATGAAGCCAAAATGTATTGTGCTTGATGAACCTACTGCTATGTTAGACCCTGTTGGCAGAACTGAAGTGATGAGTACAGTGAAAAAGCTCAACCAAGAGGAACAAATGACAGTAGTGCATATAACTCATTTTATGGAAGAAGCACTTATGGCAGATAGAGTGGTTGTAATGGATCGAGGAAGAATCGTCATGGGGGGACGACCTCGAGAGGTATTTTCACAGGTAGACAAAGTTAGATCTTATGGCTTAGATGTGCCACCAATAGCGGAACTTTCTCAGTACTTAAAGGGCAAAGGAGTAACGCTGCCTGAAGGTTTGATGACGGTTGAGGAATTGGTGGAAGCCCTGTGAGCATAAAGCTAAAAAATGTAAGTCACACATATCTACCTGAAACCCCTCAAGCTGTAGATGCACTGAAGGATATTAATTTAGAAATACCCCAAGGCCAATTGCTGGGGATAATGGGACACACCGGTTCTGGAAAATCGACTCTGATTCAATTATTAAATGGACTTATAAAGCCAACCGAAGGCAAAGTTCAAGTAGGCAGTACAGAAATAACTGAAAAAAAATCAAACATGAAAACTGTGAGGCAAAAAGTTGGCCTAGTTTTTCAGTATCCAGAGCACCAGTTGTTTGAGGATACAGTTTATAATGATATTGCCTTTGCTCCTAGAAACTTGGGTTGTAAAGTAGATGAAGTAGATAGAAGGGTTAAAGCTTCAGCGGCACTAGTTCAACTAGATTTACAAGAAATAGGTACTAAGTCACCCTTGGCTTTAAGTGGGGGACAAAAGAGAAGAGTTGCTATTGCAGGAGTTCTTGCTATGAAGCCTCAAGTCCTTATATTAGATGAACCTACTGCTGGACTGGACCCTAGGGGCAGAAATGATATACTAAAGCAGATAAAACGGCTTCATGAAAAAGAAAACATTACTGTAATAATTGTTTCGCATAGCATGGAGGAGTTAGCCGAGTTAGTACAGCGTTTAATAGTTATGCTTCATGGGGAAATTGTTATTGACGGAAGTCCTACAGAGGTTTTTACTAGAGCAGAAGAGCTAAAAAAGTGTGGTCTTGAACCACCTGTAATTACAAAGCTGATGATAGAGCTGGGAAAAAAAGGTCATCAAGTTTCTAACAAAGTGTTTACAGTACAGGATGCGCAAAAGGAACTTTGCCGGGTATTGGGAGTGAGTGAGAATGATTAAGGATATAACATTGGGTCAATACCTACCTGGAAATTCTAGTATCCACCTCTTAGACCCACGAGTAAAAATATTGGCTGTAGGTGGATTGATGGTAACTGTGTTTTTAACCACTACGGCAATTGGATTCACGGCTTGGTTAATACTACTTGGGGCTATAGTGGCATTGACCAAAATACCCATAAAGTATATATGGAGAGGCGTTCGCCCCATATTCATTATAATTGGTCTGACTGTATTCATACACATATTTTTTACTCCTGGAGACACAATCGCCCAGTGGGGAATTCTCACAATAACTCAAGAAGGTTTAGAGCGAGGAGTAACCATGGGCTTAAGGATTTTCTCCCTGATAGTGATAACATCGGTTTTAACCTTGACTACTTCTCCAGTTGCCTTAACTGATGGGTTAGAGTATTTGTTAGCCCCTCTAAAGAAGATGGGGGTTCCAGTTCATGAGATAGCCATGATGATGACTATCGCTCTAAGGTTTATTCCCACCCTCTTAGAGGAGGCAGATAAGATTATGAAGGCCCAGATGGCAAGGGGTATGGATTTTGCTACAGGACCCATATTAAAGAGGATAAAAAATATAGTTCCACTATTAGTACCTCTCTTTGTCAGCGCTTTTAGAAGAGCTGATGACTTAGCTACCGCTATGGAAGCTAGGTGCTACAGGGGAGGTCAGGGCAGAACCAGAATGAAGGAATTAAAGATGTCCAGGTCCGATTATGTAGCACTCAGTACAATAGCTGCAGTATGTACTGCATTGATAATACTTGGCTAACCTAGGAGGTCTTAATGCCCAATGCGAAACATAAAATTGACACTAGCTTATGACGGTTCAGGGTATAGTGGCTGGCAGATACAACCTCAACCAGGGATAAAAACTGTGCAGGGTACTTTAGAGCAAGCCTTAGAACAGCTATTAGGTCATAAAGTTAAAACAAATGCATCAGGAAGAACAGATGCTGGTGTTCATGCTAAAGGGCAAGTGGTTAACTTTACAACAGACAACCCAATACCGGATTCGAAGCTGCCCATTGCATTAAATAGTATTATGCCTGAAGATGTGGTAGCTATAGATTGCATTTGGGTGGAGGATGATTTTCACGCACGCTACAGTGCAAAAAAGAAGAGGTATCGCTATACTATTATGACAGATAAAATAGCGTGGCCTTTTTATCGCAACACTGTATATCACTTTCCTAGACAACTTAATGTTGATGAAATGAAAGTAGCAGCTGAGCACATAGAAGGTCGCTATGATTTTAGTTCTTTTTGCTCTAGTCAAGCCAGTGTAACTGATTTTGTTCGCGAAGTGTATCTTTGCCAGATATCCAAAGAGGAGAATTTTATTTACTTGGATATAGAAGCAAACGGTTTTTTATATAACATGGTGCGCATTATTGTAGGTACCATACTTGAAGTGGGCTCTGGAAGACTGAAAGCGGACAAGATTTCTGAGATTATAGAAGCAAAAAATCGTAGAGCAGCAGGACCCACAGCACCTGCAAATGGACTTTGCTTAGAAAAAGTTTACTATTAGCGCATTAAGCTTGACATAGCAGAACAATTAATATAAAATGTTATTGTATGTTTTGTAATTACCATGCCAACGAGCCCCGGCGTGTTAATATGCAAATAAGGTCAGATGTAAGGAGGGAAATCCATGAAGACATATATGCCAAAACCAGAAGAAGTAGAAGCAAAATGGTACATTGTGGACGCAACTGATAAGACTTTGGGGAGGCTGGCTACTGAGATCGCTCGTGTTTTAAGGGGGAAGCATAAGCCAACTTTTACGCCCAATATAGATACAGGTGACTTCGTGATTGTAATCAACGCGGAGAAAGTAAGATTAACAGGTAAAAAGCTAGACCAAAAGATGATGTACAAACACTCTGGGTATCCAGGAGGACTTAAATCAATCGACTATAGAACGCTACTAGATACTAAGCCTGAGCGAGTTATCTTCCACGCAGTAAAGGGAATGATACCACACAATCGCCTAGGTAGAAAAATTATGACTAAACTGAGAGTGTACAGAGGAGCAGAGCACCCACACCAAGCTCAACAACCGGAAACTCTTGAAGTTAATGCATAGGGAAGGAGGTAAATCATGGCTCAAGTTCAATACTATGGTACAGGTAGAAGAAAAAATTCTGTTGCTAGAGTGCGACTAGTTCCCGGTGAGGGAAAAGTAGTTATAAATGATAGAGAAGCAGACGATTATTTCGGCAAGAAAACATTAGAAATGATTGTTCGTCAACCGCTTGAACTTACAGAAACTATGTCCAGATTTGATGTTATCGCAAGGGTTCACGGAGGCGGTACTTCAGGACAAGCAGGTGCGATTAGAATGGGGATCGCAAGAGCTTTAGTAGAAGCAGATCAGGAATTACGTCCAGGCCTTAAGCGTGCAGGTTTCTTGCGTAGAGACCCTCGTATGAAGGAAAGAAAGAAGTACGGCTTGAAGAAAGCTCGTAAGGCGCCTCAGTTCTCCAAGCGTTAAGAGCTTGTTAAAGGAGGAATACAGTATGCCAATTGTAAAAATTGACATGATTGAAGGTCGAACTGAAGAGCAAAAGCGAAATTTAGTTAAAGAAGTTACAGATGCAATAGTTAGAACCGTAGATACTAAACCAGAGAATGTAACAATTATACTAAATGATCAACCAAAGATTAACATTGCTAAAGCTGGAAAGACTTTAGCAGACACTAAGTAGAGAATAATAGTAAGAAGCTGTTGACAACAAGCTGTCAACAGCTTTTTTATTTATTGTATATATGGTAAAATGTAGTCATTATGCGACTATAAGCCCTTTTATTAGGGTAAAATATCAAATAGGAGAGCACAGGAGGTGTAGAATGAATAAAAAAGAAGAAAAAGTGACTCTGATACCTTTGGGAGGTGTGAGAGAAGTAGGGAAAAATATGCTTGCTATAGAATATGGCGATGACATCATCATAGTTGATGCCGGTGTTAAGTTTCCCGATGAATCCTTATGGGGAATTGATTTGGTAATTCCCGATACTACATATTTGATGGAAAATAAACAAAAAGTAAAAGCTGTATTCTTAACTCACGGGCATGAAGATCATATTGGAGGTCTTCCATTTTTCCTTAAAAACATAAACGTTCCCATATATGGGACAAAACTCACATTAGGGTTAGTAAAGCGCAAGCTTGTGGAACATGGTTTAGATCGTAAAACTCAATTGATTCAAATTAAACCTAGAGAAACTGTAAAGAAGGGTGTATTTGAAGTAGAGTTCTTTCGGGTTAACCACAGTATTCCCGATGGGGTTGGTCTAGGTATCAGAACTCCAGCAGGGCTAATAGTTCACTCAGGAGACTTTAAGCTAGACCAAACACCTATTGATGAAGAAGTAATAGACTTTGGCAAGCTAGGTGAATACGGGCAAGAGGGAGTTATGTTATTTATCTGTGACTCCACAAATGTGGAGAGGCCAGAATATACTCCTTCAGAAAAGGTGGTAGGTGATACTCTGTACAAGCTTTTTGGACAGGCTAAACAGAGAATAATTGTAGCTAGTTTTGCTTCTAATATTCACAGGCTGCAACAAATTATGGATGCTGCTGTTAAGTACAACAGAAAAGTAGCAGTAGTGGGCAGAAGTATGATTAATGTGGTGGAGGTAGCACTGGATTTAGGGTATTTAAAAATACCTAAAGGGCTTCTAGTGGAATTAGACGAGATCAATAGGACTCCACCTGAAAACACATGCATTATAACAACAGGCAGTCAGGGTGAGCCAATGGCAGCTTTGACTAGAATGGCTGCCAATGATCATAGACAAATATCTATTAACCGGGGAGATACGGTTATAATATCTGCGTCACCAATTCCAGGAAATGCAAAGCTGGTCTCTAGAACAATAGACAATCTGTTCAAAAGGGGTGCAGAGGTCATATATAATGAACTGGAGCTGGTTCATGTATCTGGACACGCTGGCCAAGAAGAAATCAAGCTGATGTTGAATATTCTAAAACCTAAGCATCTGCTTCCATTCCACGGTGAATTTAGACACCTAGCTAGATTTACACAGCTGGCAGGTGAATTGGGAATTAGTGAGGAGCATGTGGTACAAGCAGATATTGGCGATAGGATAGAATGTGGAAGTGAAGAAATAAAAAGAGTTGGGAAGGTCCCATCTGGTAGTGTATTTATTGATGGGCTCGGAATTGGTGATGTGGGCAACATTGTCTTGAGAGACAGGAAGTGCTTGGCTGAAGAAGGCGTTGTGATAATGGTTGTAACAATCAACAAAGATACTGGTAAGGTAATGGCAGGCCCTGATATAATTTCTCGAGGATTTGTATTTGTAAGGGAATCAGAAGAATTACTGCAGCGGGCAAAGGAAGAGCTTATAAAGGTGTTTAAAGAATGTGAAGAACAAAATATCACTGAGTGGTCCGTACTTAAACAACGCAGTAGAGAGAAATTGAGTGAGTTCTTTTACAAAGAGATAAAGAGAAGACCTATGATGCTTCCAATTATTATGGAAGTATAGATGGACTTTACTGGAGAGCGAGTTATACCTAAACTCATGAGGCCAGACAACCAATTACTTTTGGAGCACCAAGCTAGATATGGCTTTGCTACTGAATTTGTAAACGGTAGAGTGCTGGATATTGCTTGTGGTGTAGGTTATGGTGCAGAAATACTCCTTGCGGAGGCGGGAAATAGAATTCACGGCTATGTAGGAGTAGATGTTGACAGCGCATCAGTTCAATATGCCATAGAAAACTACTGGAACTCCCCAAAGGTAGATTTTTTAGAGGGAGATGCCTTAGATAAAAACCTCAAGAGTAAAATAGGTATGTTTGACACAATTATTAGTTTTGAGACAGTGGAGCATCTATCGGACGATTATGGGTTTGTAGAAAATCTATACACACTGCTAAATTCAGAAGGCAAAGCCATTATTTCCACACCCTTTGGACAAGGAAGGGGAAAACCCTGTGGGTGTGAATTTCATTACCATCAGTATTTAGAAGAAGAGTTTTTTGATATTTTATCTTGTTTTAATAACGTAAAAATGTATTACCAACGAAACCAGATAATTGAGAGGAATAAGTTACAAGATAAAAAATATTATTTAATGGTCGCAATATGTGAAAAATAAAATTGACCCTAGCAGGAATTATGAGAAATTTGTCAAATATAAGCTTTGTAGGAGGTGAACAATAATGGCTACTATTACTAAAGATATGAGTATTGTTGATATAGTTTCCAAGTACCCACAGAGTTCAGAGGTATTTATGAGTTTTGGCATGGCGTGCTTAGGTTGTGCTGCTGCTCGATTTGAGAACGTTGAGCAAGGTGCAAGAGCTCACGGTATTGATGTGGATGAGCTTATTAAAAAGCTTAATGAAGCAGTTAAAGATGCTTAAGGCATTGCTCTAGATTGAATGGATAGGGGAGATGTGAGTGACTCCAGCGTTAGTAAAGGAAATTGTCAAGTGGATAATAGACCATATTGAAAGTCCTGAATCGATGAAAACTTTGCTAAAGCACGTTTATCTACCAATAAAATTAACAGAAGAACAACTGGAAGAAATTATTGGAAGAATTGTGAAGGCTCGTAATAATGAAATAGAGCTAGATATGATCAGTAGAGAGATTGCAAAAAAATCAGAAGAAAACCTAAACAAGATGTTTGTATAAACATCTTGTTTTTATATGTGTGCCCGGCACGGGCGGTAACTTGGCGGTGAAAGTCCGCTGTGGGCTTGGTAGTGGGAACCACTAGCCAATGACAAGGGTGTCC
>NZ_JBNPXS010000029.1:0-35071 GCF_050433185.1 Desulfitispora alkaliphila | reverse complement strand
CTCCTGTAATTGGTTATTTTGTGGTGATTTAATTATATTACAGTTGGATCCACTATGGATTTTTTTATTAGTTCAACTTCATTTTACAATGAAGCCTGCATTTATTCCGCTAATATCGAAGAAAAAATAAAATTATTTCAACCTAATTATAATTTAGGGGTTTATTTGACAAATTGTACTCTGACTCAGAAATTGACTTGCCTTCAGCTCCTTCATATTCACGACCCCATCCCGTTACAATCGAAAAGAGCAGTACGAAAAACAATGAAATACTGTAAAACATACTCATACTAACCTGTAATATCGGAACCGGTTCTATGAAATCGTATCCTTGAGTTAGTATCGCTCCGATAAATACAAACACACTTATAAATGGTACTGCCAAGACAATGGCGTTTGCAAATCCGTCAAGTAAGTTGGCTCGTCGGTAAGGATGCAGCCCCACCCGTTTTCCAAGCTCGTTTTGCACTTTTCCGAAGGTGGCCATGGAAGCGCTCGTTACTCCGCCGAAAATTAGCGTAGTCAACGTGATTCCAAGCATCATCGCCAATTCCGTTCCTCTAACAGTTCGACCCATTTTGCTAGAGTAAATTCCGTTGGTGATTCTCTCAAGGGCTCCTGCGCCATTTAATACACCCATAATTCCGTATACGGAAAGAACCAAAATTACTGTTCCCATAATGTAGCTAACTCCGTCCGAAAGAAATCCTACCGGAGAACCGTTCTCTACTGACAGTACATCTTCTACTCCGATGATTTGAAAACCAAGGCCGGTTACCGTTCCCAAAATAATTCCCACAGTAATTGCCAAATAGATGTTTCGCGTTAGGACTGCTACCGCTAACATCGCGCCTACCGGTATCAACATCACTAATGTGGAGGGGTTCATGTTTTCCGTAAGGATCTCAGACGCTCCGGTTCCTACTGTTCCCCCACCACCGAAAATCCCGAATAGAAGTAAGGAAAAACCGCCTGCCACCAGTGCAAATTTCAATCTTGAAGCCACACATCCTCCGATTTCCGCAAAGCCTTCCTTTTTCGTGTACTCCTGGGTCCCTGCAGAAATGATCGTCGTATCGGAAACCGGGGCGATGTTATCCCCGAAAATACCGGCGCTGACGATGGCTCCTGCTAATACCGCAGGATCGCTTCCAAGTAAAACCCCTGCCGGATAAAAGATCGGAAAACAGGTAAACATCGTACCGATGGACGATCCTGTCGCCGTACTGATCATTGCGACAGCAAGAAAAGTAAATGCCGTAAACAATCCTCCACTTACGCCGACGTTGTCTGCAAGCCATACAAACCCTGTAGAAAGATTGGTAATTTTAATCAACTGAGAAAAAATCCCTATGATTAATAACAACACGGCAATGGGTACTGCTTTTTTGACTCCGTCATATACAGCGTCCCAAAACCGTTCGTAGTGTCCTTTTTTTGTAAACAGTGCTCCAACGAGCAAGGCAACCAATGCTCCCATTCCGAGGGCATGCATTTCAAAGGCTTTAAAAACAATAAAGTATAGAACACAGAAAAACAGAAAGATTAACACAGGGACGAAAGCTACAATAAAGCCTCCTCGAAACTCCAACTTTTTCTCCATAAGATCACATCCTTATTCTTCGTTTAAATTCATCTTCATAATGTTTTGAAACTTCGAACCTACGGTTCGCTCTAACTCGAAGGGTTCTCCCTCTAAAATGGGATACGATTGCAAAAACTGTCCAATCTCTTGCACATCTTCTTGTTCTAAGTGGAAAGCGAAAATACGGCTGTTTGATTGAACGTGTCGGCTGTTTCGCACACCGATAATGCTTGCTGCTATGCCTGGTTGGCTTAAGATGTATTTTGTAGCTATGTGGGGAATTTGCACCCCGTGTTTTTTTGCAATTTTATTTAAAAGGGTTAATAATTTTTGGAAGCCCTCTAACCCTAAGGTTTCTTCGATAACCTGCAGGTATTTCACTTGAGAGCGTGTCTCCAGCTCAAGGGATGTTTTCCTGAGGTATTTCTCTGAAGTTAATCCTCCCGATAATGTCCCGTAGCACAATTGGTGGATTCCCTCGCTCTGGCAATAAGATTGAAGGCTTTTTTCGATGCGTCGGTCAAATACTGAGTACTGACTTTGGGAAGAAACTATAGGTATACCGGCATCCACAAGTTTTTTTAGATGTTTTGTATCGAAGTTCGTGACTCCGATATGGCGTATTTTACCCTTTTTCTTCAGTTCCTTCAGGTGGTATGCTGTTTCTACGTATTTCGGCACATCGTAGTCCCACCAGTGAAACTGCACCAGGTCTAAGGCTTCCTGATTGAGTCGCTTCAAACTTCTGTCGATGATTTTTTCCGTGTAGTTAAAATTCACTTCTTTTAGCAGGTTGATGTCTGGCACATACTTCGTGTGAATCTGAACATCTTTCGGAGACAGGGTGCTATTATTTTTAAGTTCTTGTAAAAAAGATCCTAAGAATTCTTCCGCTCCGGTGTAGATATCCGCACAGTCGAAAGTTGTAAATCCACGCTCCACAAGTTCGTGGAAAGCCGTCATTACATCTTGCATATCGAGTTTTTCTTTTAGGCTGTGTCCTTGTGACAATTGCCAACATCCGTTTATGACTCTGCTTATTGTATAATCTTTTGTTAGTTCCAGTCGTTCTACCATTTTATCCCTCTCCCTTATGTATTGGTTCTACAGTGCATTCGGAATGGCTAAACTCCTTTGTATCGATACGAGTAATTTTAAATACGGCCCCACAGTTAGGATCTGGGCAGGCGATGACGCTGTCGGACAACATCCAATCGTTTGGGTGAAGCATCCGTTGTTTAGCCGGCAACAGCGGAAGAATTGAACTTAGTGCGTACATAGAAAACGAATTATTTTCTGGAAAGATAATGTCTTCTCCGATAACTAAAAAATAGTCACCAGCGTTATGTCCGCATACCATCGGTTTATCCGTTTCAATAACCTCAACCCTTAAGTTGTATAAAGTAAATGTGTCATTCATCATTATTCCTCCTCCTGTTGTCTCTTTACTAGAAATAAAAAAACACCTGCCCTTGAATACGATTCAAGGGCAGGTGTAAAAACCTGCGGTGCCACCTTGTTTGGCATGCGTAAACATGCCCTCTTTGTAGGATGCCATCACACCCTTAGTCCTGTAACGCTGACTTTGCGTCTTAGCTACTCGATCGCTCTTTCGCTTCGCCCTTTGAGGCCCACTTTTCTGCCACATCATCTGTCCGGCTCCCACCATCCCGGATTCTCTGTGAGACTGTTAACAGTTTTACTCCCTCATCAACGGTTTATGGAATTATAACATGTTAAATTTGTTTTTTGCAAGTCTTTTTATTCTTTTTTTTTATTCAATAGGAGTGTGCCCAGCTAAACTACGTCTTGCTTGACAAATATCGGCTTGTAAATAAAACTTGCTTCTGTTAAGATATAAATGAATGAGGCCTCATTCAGAAAACATGAACAAGGAGGGGGAAGGAATTGAAAAAGATATTTATTCTAATTGGTCTCATAGTCATAGCCTTATTGGCGGGGTGCAGTGGAGGGGGAGAAGATAAAATTCAACTAACAGCAGTAGAAGTTGAGGGTATTACTACTGGCTACATAAACAACGGGCTAGCAGTAAGTGGGGTTGGAAAATAGTGATTTACAGGCTCAGGTTAAACAGGCTCAGGCCGCTTTGCAAATGGCTGAGGCTCAATTGGCAGAAGCCCAATCAGGAGCCCGACCTCAGGAAATAGAGCAGACTAAAAGTGTTGTGAGACAGACAGAGTTAAAGTATAATACTGCATTAGACAACTATGAGCGAATGAATAACCTTATGAAGAAGGAGCTATTTCTCTGCAACAGTATGAAATTAGCAAATTAGACTTTGAAATAGCAGAGGAGCAACTGGAGAGTGCACGAGAAAAACTAAGCCTGCTAAAGGCCGGGGCTAAAGAGGAAACAATTGCAACTTTGGTTGCACAGGTGGCTCAAACAGAAGCAGCTTTAGATTACGCAAGAAGTCAGTTAGATAATAGCATACTTACTGCACCATTTGCAGGTGTGGTGGCCTCAAAAAATGTGGAAGTGGGAGATATGGTAAATGCCAATACTCCAATTTGTAAAATAACAGACAACGACAAATTGTTTGTGGAAGCTTATGTGTCGGATCGGGTTATAGGTTATTTAGAAGTGGGTGATATGGTTGAGGTGCAGACTGATGTAATGGAAAGTAAAGCCTACTCAGGTTTCATAACCAGGATAGCTCCTGCGGCAGATGATGCAAGAAAGTCATTTTTTGTGGCCTTAGTGTAAATCAAGTTATGCAAACTATCCAACAGGAAAGCTTAAATTTATCTGTGGGGGAAGTGAGCCAAGGTTCTAGGGACTTATTAGTGAGAACTTTGGGTGAATTTAACAATCTTCGAGAAATAGAAGAAATTATTTTCAGTCTACCCCAAGGAGGCAGTGTAAGGCTTGAAGATTTTGCTCAGGTCAAAGACACTTATGAGAAAGAAACCATAATAAATAAAATGGATGGGGAGAGGAGTATTGGCATTCTAGTTTACAAACAATCTGATGCTAATACTGTTCAAGTAGCCGATGATATTCACGGGGAATTGGAAACATTAAGGAAAGAGCTAGCAGATGCAGAAATCAAAACAGCGTTAGATGGTTCAGAATTTATCAAAAGCTCTATTAAAACTTTAGCACAGACAGCTAGTGTGGGGGCTTTGATGGCGATCATAGTGTTATACTTCTTTTTGCGAAGCTGGAGAAGCACCTTGATTATTGGTTTGGCCATTCCCTTAGCGGTTGTTTCAACTTTTAATCTCCAATGCCATAGTGGTTCTAGAGAATATTTACAGGCACAGGAGGCAAGGTGAAGACTTTGTGGAGGCAGCAAAAATTGGCTCTGGAGAGGTGGCCAGTGCCATAATCGCAGCTACACTGACCACTGTGATTGTATTTTTACCCCTTATATTCGTGGAGGGAATAGCATCTCAATTATTTACGCCCTTAGCCAGTTTATCGGGCTCAGGGAGAGGAAATTGATATTCGAATCCAGTACAGCGATTGGATCACTGAAAGCCAGGAAGGGTTAAAACAAGTTTCGGTTGTTTCTCAGCACGGAACCAAAGTGCCCATAGGGGAGCTAATAGATTCTAACCTGGGTACAGGTCCCACAACTATTTTTAGAGAAAATCAAACCCGAATGGCCTTTGTAACTAGTGATATTGTGGGTAGAGATTTGGGCTCGGTAATAGCTGATATAGAAGCGGGAATAGAAGATTTAATTATACCCGAGGGATATGAGATTGAATTCGGGGGCGAAACCCAAGATATGCAGGATTCGTTTAAAAGTTTAGCATTGGCTTTAATACTGGCACTTTTCTTTGTGTATATGATTATGGCAGCCCAGTTTGAGTCTTTAATAAATCCTTTGGTTATAATGTTTACCCTGCCTTTGACCTTTATTGGAATTGTGTTTGCGCTGGTAATAAGTGGTAGATCTTTAAGTGTCCCTGCTTTAATTGGAGTAATTATGCTGGCGGGTATCGCAGTGAATAACGGCATTGTGTTAGTAGATTATATTAATTTATTGCGAAGTAAGGGGATGGGACGAAAAGAAGCAGTGATAGAAACTGGAGTGACTAGAATTAGACCTGTTTTAATGACCACCATTACTACAGTTATGGGTCTATTGCCCTTGGCCTTAGGATTAGGAGAGGGAGCTGAGACTCAAGCCCCTATGGCTACTGTTGTAGTTGGAGGGTTGACCTTCTCTGCTATAGTTACCTTGGTATTAATTCCGGTTATGTACACCCTGCTTGATGATGCGTCCACCAAGGTAAAGGATTGGTTCGAAACCTTGTAAAAACACCTTAATTTTGCTAAGATGCAAATGAGTGAAACCTCATTTTAAGGAAGGGGAGTATTCTAATGGCAAGAATAAGAGATGAATACACTAAGAAAGAGCAAATCAGAGAGGCAGCCATAAGCGTTATTGCTAAAGACGGGTTCCATACTGCCAGTACTGATAAAATAGCTGCCAAAGCAGGGATTTCTGTAGGAACTATTTATAATTACTTTAAAAATAAAAGTGATATCTTGGATTATATCTTCCAAGTAGAGTATGAAAAAAGAGCTGCCTTCTTCAAAAATTTGCAGGAACAAAAGGACACTCATCCTACAGAAAAAATTACTGCAATCTTAAATATGCACTTTAAGCGTGTGAGTGAAAATCCAGATCTAATAAAGGTAGTTTTAGAGGAAATGAGGTTTTCGCAGAGCGCATATTTTAAGCAGTACGGTAGGAAAAATGGTTTTCAGAAGTTTCTAGCCGAAATCATTCAAGATGGGATAAAACAAGGAAAGATACGGAAATGCAATCCAGAGATTGTGGCCTTGACTCTTTTTGGATTTATTGAGGCGATGATGAAACAGTATATATATCAGTTAACAGAAGAAGGATCCTCAGATGTGTTTGCCCATGCAGTAGAGGAAATCAATGCATTGATTTGGCAGGGGCTAGTTGTGGAAGGTGAACCTAATGACTGATAAACGCAAGATTGTGCAGGTAATCAGCTTAATAGTGTTTACTGCGTTAGTCTTTATGGGAAAAATGCAGCTCTGGTTGTTTATAATTGGACTAGGCTTGATTACAACTATTGGGTTGGGGCGACTTTATTGTGGTTGGTTTTGTCCTATTAATACAGTAATGATGGGAGTAGAAAAAATAAAAGGTAAGGTGGGTAAAACAGACAAGGAAGCACCAGATTGGGTTACTGCACCAGCCCTAAGGTGGGGCCTTTTGGCTGTTACCATAGGGTGGATAGTTTTTTCATCGAAAAAAGGTTTAGAGGCTAACACCTTAGTATACTTAATTGCAATAGGAGCAGGGATTTCATTTATTTATTCGCAAAGACTTTGGCACAGGTTTTTATGTCCTTTTGGTACATTATTCACCATTCCTGCTCGCTTTTCTCTTTTTAAAATCAGATTAGATCAAGAGCGCTGTGTTTCTTGTAATTTTTGTAGCAAAGTATGTCTAGGAGAGGCAATAAGTATTGGGGATAAGCAGCAGAAGCCAACTATTGATACAAAGGAATGTTTAGAGTGTTTTGAGTGTCTAGAACATTGTCCGAAAAAGGCTATATTTTTTTCAAATAAAATGAATGAAAACTCATTCAAAGACAATTTATCTTTATAGCTCAATTTAATACTACGCTGAAACTATATAGCCAAATAGTGAGGGAACTGGAGTAACTATGCTATTTCCGCTTATGTGGGCAGTTTACCACGGTGAAATACTTTATTCAGCTAACCGGTGAATATATCGGTTGGCACTCCACTCCTGGAGACCCAATTGATCAATTTATGGAGAGCGGAAAAACTATATATGTTGAAGGTATTCGACAGTCGCTAGAAACAGATGAATACTTTTTATTTGTTTATATTCGGAATGATGAAGGCTACTACTGATGATAAGGCCCTTAAAGTAATATCTGGTTTAGCCCCAGACGATAGAGTTAGATTATTGGATGAGCTTCCTGCGAGGGTTGCAAAAAAGTGATCTCTTAGCAGTACCAGTAGTAGACAGTGAAAACAGATTGGTAGGTATTGTTACAATAGATGATGCTATGGACATATTAGACGATGAAGCTACAGAAGACATATATAAAAAATCAGGTATAACCTTGTTTCAAAAACGAGAAGAAACTAAAAGTGCTACTTTAATCAGCGGCTCTCTAATGGATGTTTGGAAAGTGAGAATACCTTTTCTGATTATCACAATGATTGGAGGATTACTAGCTGGTGGTGTTATTGATCTATTTGAAGAAACACTAGAGGCAGTTGTTGCCTTAGCTATCTTTATCCCAGTAATTATGGATATGGGTGGAAATGTGGGAACTCAATCCTCAACAATTTTCACAAGGGCTTTTGTACTTGGGCAAATTAACTTGGATAAATTTACGGCCCAGTTATTACAACGATAAAAGATATTACCGGACTGACAATTTACTTTTTCCTAGCGCAGCAATTTTTAGCACATATGTTATAAAGATAATTAGCTATTAACTAAGTAATAGCATCTACAAGGTAGCAGGCATGCATAGAAACTAACTATCCATGCCTGCCTTTATTTAAATACCCAAATCCAGCCGGCCACTAAATCGCTGCTAAAAAGCATCGAATTTTAGATACAGTATTGTGCTGGGAAAACATAAGAAGTATAATTGATTTAATATAAATACAAAATCACAGGGGGAGAGTAAGATGGTTAAATATCGATGTACAGTATGCGGTTATATCCACGAAGGAGAGTTAACAGAAGATTTTAAATGCCCAAGGTGTAAACAACCGGCTTCAGTTTTTGAAAAAATAGAGGAAGAAAGTACAAGCAAAAATGTATATGCGGGTACTAAAACAGAAAAGAACTTAATGGAAGCTTTCTCTGGAGAAAGTCAAGCGAGAAACAAGTACACATATTTTGCAGCTATTGCTCAAAAGGAAGGATATGAGCAACTGGCTGAAACTTTCCTATTAACAGCGCGAAACGAACAAGAACACGCCCGTATTTGGTTTGAAGAACTTGGCAAGCTAGGGAATACAGCTGAAAATCTATTGCAGGCTGCTGAAGGCGAAAATTATGAATGGACTGATATGTATGATCGCTTTGCTAAAGAAGCAGAGGAAGAGGGCTTTAGTGAATTAGCTGAAAGATTTCGCAAGGTTGGTGCTATTGAGAAAGCCCATGAAGAACGCTACCGAGCTCTATTAGATAATGTGAAAAAACAAATAATTTTTGAAAAAAGCGAAGACACCAATTGGGAATGTCGAGTCTGTGGACACCTTTTAAATGATAAAAAGGCACCAGAATTTTGCCCTGTATGTAAATTCTCACAAAGCTACTTTGAAGTTAGAAAAGAAAACTATTAATAATAGGAGCGACGCTTCTTTTCTTTCCATAAATTCTAATATTATTAATTTAACCCTAATTCTTTTCGCTTTTGTTCTATGTGATCTACATATATCTGTACAGTTTTTTCCGCATCCATTTCTACTACCACTTTACCTAAACCTAAGGTTTCAGTAGTTTCTGTCAGTGTTTTTACCACTACATCACTGCCGGTAATAGATGGGACTGGGGCAACATGTACTAACCATCCTAGTGCTACCGCTGTGCAGGCATCTGCCACTGCCTTTTGCTCAAGATACTCAGGTGCCCCTATTACTAACGGCAATTTGTTGGTGTCTACTTGTAATGCATCAGCTAACTCCATAGCTGTATGGGTCATTTTCCCTATATCTACACAGGCACCATAAGATAACACCGGCGGGATGCCCAGTTGTTGGCAAACTGTCTTTAGACCGTCGCCACACTCTTCTGCTGCCTTTGGATCTGTTAACCCAGTATACTGCATGACACTGGATGTACAACCTCCTGACAGTACTAAAATATTGTTTTCAATTAAGCCTTTAGTGATTTTGAAGATATTGCTGCCACCTTGTCCATAGCGGGCAGTGGTACAGCCTACAATAGTGGCAATTCCTCTAATATTGCCATTGGCAATCTGGTCAATTAGCGGCTTTAAACTGCCGCCTAGTGCTTTCACTACCGATTCAGTGCTGAAACCGACCATGCAATCAGATACGTGAGGTGGAATATATGTCTTTCTATTCTCTGACTTTCTAGTCTTAAAAGATTCTATTGCCATAGATAATGCTTTTTCTGCTTGTTCCTTCATTTTCTCAGGAACAAAGTCCAGAGTATCCGTTCCCTGAAGCTTGATTACCGGATGAGTACTCAGTAGCTTTGTCCCAAACTTTTTAGCATATATGGGCATGGTAGGCACTGTACAGTTGTAGTCGAACATAAACATGTCAACTACTCCTGTAGCTAGTAAATACTCTTGAGATAACCATTCACCTTCTTGACCACCAAAGGCAGTCTGGTTATGCATTCCTTCATAGTTGATTAGCTGTTGTCCTTCACATACGTGACCTAAGATTTGAATGCCTTCTGCTCCCGCATCCTTAGCCTTTTGTTGCCATTCATCGGTAGAAGCCAAATCTATTGCTATATGAGCTAACAATGGCATATGACCATTAGTTATCACGTTGATTTTATTATCGCTCAATAAGCCCATATTTTGCTTTTTCTTAGCAATTTCTTGGGTGCCCATCAGTATTTCTTGGACGATATCCAGCATAAACAGTCCTTGATATTCATTGGCAATCCCTAAGCGAACTGATCGCAACAGAAATTCTACTGGATCAGAAGTAAAGTTTGTCATACACTGGGTTTGAGAATAGGCTACCTCACTATAACCTCCTCCAGGGAATAAGCCTAGCTTGCGCCATAATTCTTTTCTTTGAGTAGGTGCAAAGGCTTCTACAGTTTTAGATTCCACATGATGGGGGGCATGGATATCATTTATTACCCACTCAGCAAAAGCTACAGCTAACTTCTCTATAGGTTGATTAGCATCTAAACCAGCCATATCAGCGTATTTTTTTAACTTCTCAGGATCACGAATTTTAAGCCCGCTTTCAGGATGCTCTCCTGCTGCTTTCAAAGTTCTTGCAGCCTGATGACAGTGAAATATGTTAGCGGAGGTACCGATAGTCACATGACGGTACATGAAGTTTCTTGCAACCATTGTATGGGCATCCACACCACAAACACCCCGTGGAGATTTTTTACTTATTCTACAAGGTCCATTGGCGCAAAGCTGACAGGATAATCCCTCTACACAAAACTTACACTGGGTGGGCTGCTGCTCCTTAAACCTGTCAAAAACATTGGTCATGCCCACATCGTGAACTACTTGGTACATCTCCCGCATTGCTGGGTCTACGATAATATTTAAGGGGTAGCCTTCTTTAGATTGATCATCTTTTTTGATATGCTCTCGTTGCCATTGATGTACCTGCTCCATAGAAGGCGACTTTTCAATATTCTGATAGTCTACCTGGTAGCCATGAACATCTCCATGCACTTCAGGGTCATTAAAATCTTTATTAGTTAAATCTGCTGCAAAAGTCTTGTTGTCTCCCCGCATTCTCTCGGCACTTTCTTCATAAGACTTTTCGATATCTTTGTCGGACATTTAACAGCCTCCCTTTAAAGATTAATTCTTACATTATTTATTATTTCTTGCAGAAGATTCTTTATTCTACTAAAAGCTTTTTTGTCTTATGTATTATTTGTTACAGTTTTCCATAACTGTTAGCAGTATAATGGTATAAAACCAGGATGTTTAAAAGGGAGGGTGAATTTATGGAAAAAGTTAATTTATCTGACTTAGGGAGTATTACCAGACCAACGCTAGGCTCTCATGTGCCACTAGATACATTCAGGTTGCTACGCCTAATTGGAATGCAAGAAATATTAGGAGAGAGTACTGGGCCCACTTTGTATATGGTAGGTAAGCGCGTAGGAAAAGAACTTAACCTAAGGACATTGGATGAGTTTTTGATATTTGTAAAAAAGTACAAAATCGGCATACCTAAGGTAACAAGAATTGATAATACAATTCTAATAGTTCAAGTGCAAGAATGTATGACATGCGCAGGATTGCCTGATTTAGGTAAACTATTTTGTGATTTTGAAAGTGGACTAATTGCAGGAGCTATGGAAGCTATTTATAACAAAAATACTAAGTCTACGCAAACAAAGAGCTTTTCTAATGGTGACGGTTATTGTGAATTTGAAATATTTTTTTACTAAAGGTGGAGATATTTATGTTTCTAACGCCTAAATACAATGAAATACAAGAAGAGCTTAGAGAATCTAAATCACTAGCCAATGTTAAAGAAAAGCTCTTATTATTACATATTGAAGCTCTTGTGCGCACTCTAGAGGCTAAGGACGAGTATACTTGTGGTCACTCGGAAAGGGTAGCTGAATACGCAATAAAAATAGCAAAACACATAAATTTAGCTGAAGAAGAAATAAACAATATTCGCTTAGCCGCATCTCTACACGATTTAGGTAAAATTGGTATTAAAGATGATATTCTAAATAAGAACGGGCCATTAACCCAAGAAGAGTTTAATACAATTAAATTACATCCCAATATTGGTGCAAAAATTCTTCAACCAATTGCACCAGTAAAACAGTTAATTCCATATATCCAACATCATCACGAGCGATATAATGGTACGGGTTATCCTGATGGCCTCTCAGGCGATGAAATCCCTTTAGGTGCTAAGATAATTGCCATTGCGGACACCTATGATGCAATGACATCAGATAGACCTTATCGGAAGGCGTTAAGCGAAGAAGTAGCTTTAAAAGAGATTGAGAAAAATTCGGGCACGCAATTTGATCCCAAATTAGTAGAGGCATGGCTAGAACTACAAGATGTAAATGTGAGGTGAAAACATATGAACAACCAAAAGCTCTCTGAAACCTTAATTAATAAAATAATCCATGATATAGATGTAGGGGTTACCCTAGTTAATTTAAACGGAGAAATTGTTTATGCAAATCCGGAAAGCGAAAAATTATTAGGGATAAAGAAGGATGAGCAAGGAAATATGTACAACATCATTAACTGTCATCCAGATAATCTAAAAGAAAAATTTCAAGAGAAGCTGCAGCAGAAAAATATGCCTAAACGCTCTTGGCATCGCACTATTCATAGCTGTGGACGCTGGGTTAAGAGTCAGCTTTCCATGGTTTCGTTACCCGAGTTTCAAGGTGTGATAGTTATCAGTAGAGATGCCACAGAAGAAGTTACACTAAAGCAGGAGCTAGAAAAAGCTCATCAAAAACTACAATATAAATACCAAACAGTTAAGGAAATGGCTATTACCGATGGTCTCACAGGACTCTATAACAGGCAATATATGAAGCAACTAATTAGTGGTGTAATTAAAATTGATACAGAGCTTTCTGGAGTTCTGGTAATAGATATAAATAAATTTAAGCAAATTAATGATGAGTACGGTCACGCTGAAGGCGATAAAATCCTACAACAAACGGCTAATATTCTAAAAAAATCGATTCGTAAAGATACTGATATTGCCATTCGCTATGGTGGAGACGAATTCTTACTTTTATTACCAGGATGTAGTGAGGATAAGACAAAGCAGATAAAAAATAGAATAACCAGTCTTGTGAACACCTGGAATAAGAATAGCACATCTTCTTCACCAAAGCTTGACTTAGCAATTGGTTATACTTCTGGAAAAACTGATGATTTACACAAACGGCATCAATAGTAAGCCTATCTATTTGTAAAATAGTTGCAGAAGGGACAGTGTTCTAACATAAATTTCCAGTAATAACAATTCTTCTGCTTCATAGAAATTAGATGAAGCTAGTGAAGCAGGAGGCGAGGGATTTTGCTAGATAAATTAAATTTTAAGTTTAACTGGAAAATTGCACTTGCGGGGATACTGGTTATTATTTTAGCTGTGGCAGGTGTTGCAATTTATAAGGAGCAGACCAAAGTTATACCTGAAGAACTTATGACGGAGACCCTTGAAAGAACAACTGGGGCTAAGAGCTATAGGTATTCAGTAAAATTAAGTATGGTTAGTGATGGCAAGGAGCACCTTTGGACTGATATTGAGGGAATAAAGGCCAATGAAACTGATTTTCATATTAAAGGCAATATGTATGAAACTGATGTGGAGATTTATCAATTTGAGGACATTACATATCAGAGAGATCCTGTGTCTGATAAGTGGATGGAATTTCCCAACACAGTGACAGATATGGAAGTAATGATGGCGGAAATAAACCCGATGAGTAACTTTAACTTTACTCAGCTTAGTGAGATAGAATACCACGGTATTGAAAAGGTAAGTGGAAACAAAATGTATGTGTTAACCTGCGAACCTGACATTAACAATGAATTATTAGAGCTATATTGGGAAGACTTTACTTATCGCTTATGGGTAGATAAAGGTTCTAAGAAAATATCTATAGCTGAGATAAAGGCCTTTAATATTCAAAACCCGAACAATTATCTGATTTTCAATATTAATTTATGGGATTTTGACAAGAAGGTAGATTTGGAAAAACCTAAATAAAGTATAATGTTAAAGCTCTTTTGTCTAAGAGACAAGGGGGCTTTTATATTGACATAATGTACGCTGACTGATATAATCAAAAGAAAATTTTTGTCGAAAAAAATAAGTCATGAGAGGGGCAGATGGGTTTGCAAAAGGATATCGAAACTGTGCTGTTCTCACATGAACAGATAAAAGTAAGAGTTGATGAACTGGGAGACAGTATTTCCCGTGACTATAGAGGAAAAGATTTGTTGGTTGTGGGGATTCTAAAGGGTGCCTTTATCTTCATGGGAGATTTAGTTAGAGCCATAAAAATTCCTATAGAAACTGATTTCATGGCAGTTTCTAGCTATGGAGCATCCAGTGAATCATCAGGTGTTGTGAGGATTCTCATGGATTTAGAAAAAAGTATAGAAGGAAGGCATGTATTGATTGTGGAAGACATTGTGGACACAGGCCTTACTCTCAAGTATTTGATAGAAGCACTTAATTCTAGAAAACCCGCTAGTGTTAAGGTTTGCACATTTTTGGACAAGCCAGAGCGCAGACGGGTTGATGTGAAAGCTGAGTACAACGGATATGAAGTACCCGATGAGTTTCTAGTGGGATACGGCTTAGACTACAATGAGAAGTACAGAAACCTACCTTACATAGGAATATTAAAGAGAGAAGTTTACAGCTAGGGAGGAAGATAAATGCAACAAGAGACGATTTTGGTTATTGACTTTGGAGGGCAATATAACCAGTTAATTGCCCGCAGGATTAGAGAAGCAAATGTGTATTGTGAAATGATTTCGTATAAAACTCCAATTGAAGAAATAAAGGCAAAAAATCCAAAGGGGATTGTGCTAACTGGTGGGCCATCTAGTGTCTATGCAGAGGGAGCTCCTGGCTGTAGCGCTCAGCTATTTGAGATTGGAGTACCTGTACTAGGCATCTGCTATGGGATGCAGTTAATGGCGCACTTGCTTGGTGGAGATGTTAAGTCAGCTGTTCATCGAGAGTATGGAAAAACTCAAGTAACCTTGGATAACGATGCACTGATTTTTAAAGACCTTACTCCAGATCAGGTTTGCTGGATGAGTCATGGAGATCAAGTACTAGCTCCTCCGGAGGGTTTTGTTGTTACTGCTAAAACGGACAACGTTCCTGTAGCTGGTTTTGCCAATGCGGAAAAGGGCTTTTACGGAGTACAATTCCATCCTGAGGTTAAGCATACGCCTCAGGGACAAAAAATGCTAGGAAATTTTCTTTATGATATTTGTGGTTGCTCAGGGAAATGGACTATGGAATCACTAATAGACCAGTTGACTGATAAGATTAAGAAGCAAGTAGGAGACAAAAAGGTTCTCTGTGGTCTTAGTGGGGGAGTGGACTCCTCTGTTGCGGCTGTATTAGTGCACAGAGCAGTAGGAGATCAGCTTACATGTGTATTTGTGGATCACGGCCTAATGCGCAAGGATGAGGCGATTCAGGTAAAAGAAATCTTTACTGAAAAGTTTAACATGAACTTAGTATTTGTTAATGACGAAGCAAAGTTCTTAGAAAAGCTGAAAGGCGTAACTGACCCAGAAGCGAAGCGAAAAGTAATTGGCAATGAGTTTATCCGAACATTTGAGGCTGAAGCTGCAAAGCTAGGACAAGTGGACTTTTTGGTGCAGGGTACTTTGTACTCTGATGTAGTAGAAAGTGGCACGGAAACAGCGGCAGTGATAAAATCTCACCACAATGTGGGTGGATTGCCTGAGGATATGCAGTTTGAACTTGTAGAGCCACTGCGCGATTTGTTCAAGGATGAAGTGAGAAAGTTAGGAGAGGAACTGGGTATACCTGCTGAATTAGTTTGGCGACAGCCTTTCCCTGGTCCTGGACTAGGTATCCGCATCTTAGGTGAGGTAACTAAGGAGAAGCTGGACATACTTAGAGATGCAGACTTTATTGTAAGAGATGAAATTATAAAAGCAGGATTGGGTAAAGAGGTATGGCAGTACTTTGCAGTGCTTCCAGACATCAAGAGTGTTGGTGTTATGGGCGATGAGCGGACCTATGCTTATACTTTAATTCTACGAGCAGTAACCAGTGACGATGCCATGACGGCAGATTGGGCTAGATTGCCTTATGATGTTATGGAAAGTATCTCAAAGAGAGTGGTTAATGAACTGAGAGATATAAATAGAGTTGTATACGATATAACATCAAAGCCCCCTGGTACTATTGAGTGGGAGTAAAAAGTAATTAGCAATAAAGAAAAGTGGTTAGCTCCTTCCTTCAGGAAAGAGCTAACCACTTTTCTTTTGTATAATTTGTCGTAAAAAGCATTGCGCATATAGGAAGAAAGTACTAAAATAAATGTATACTTACTTCTGGCAACCTTTTAAGGTTGTTTTTAAGGTTATAAAAAGGAAGGAGTTTAGGGTGATGAAGTTAAATTTAGCTAAACGAATTGCAATGTATGTGGGAATTTTAATTATAATTGTATGTTTAGGGTTAGGGTTAACTACATATCAATTTAGTTCAAATACTCTAATCAGTGAAGCGGAAGATGCACTATTGCTTTTAGCAGAGGAAGGAGCTGAAAGTGTTGATGCTGTTATTCAGGGAAATCTTAATGTTATTGAGACTATAGCCAATAGAAGTGAAATACGAACTATGGACTGGGAACAGCAACTAGCTACTTTGCAGAATGAATTTTCGAGATTAGAGGAGCAGGGCTACTTAGGCCTAGGGGTTGTTACCCCTGATGGTACGGCCCGCTATGTTGATGGAACAGAAACATATTTAGGAGATAGAGAATATGTTCAACGAGCACTAGCAGGAGAAAGCAACGTTTCAGATGTACTAATTAGTAGAGTGACTGACGCAGCTGTGCTAATGTATGCTGCGCCAATTTATGATATGAGCGGGGAAGTAGGAGGAGTGTTGATAACCCGTCGTCCTGGATATGCCCTCAATGTAATTACCGATCGCATGGGCTATGGTGAGCAAGGATACGCTTACATAACCGGAGCTGATGGAACTATTTATGCTCACCCTGTTGGTGAACATATAATGAATAGAAGAAATGCCATAATAGAGGTGGAGACAGGAGGCAGTTTGCAAAATTGGGGACTGGCTGTGCAGGAACTAGGGCTAGGTAACTCGGGAGTAATTAGTTATGAATTAGATGGTGATGAAATGCATATTGGGGTTGCTACAATCCCTAGTACTGGCTGGAGTGTAGGTATTGTAGCTGCAGAAGATGAACTTCTAGCAAGCTTGGCTGATTTAAGAACGATTATTCTTATGGTATCCCTTGCCTTTCTTATATTAGGAATTTTAGTAGCTGTTTACATAGGCAATGTGATTGCAAAACCGATGAAGGCCTCTAGTCAATTTACTGCTAAAATGGTCTCTGGTGATTTGACACAAAATATTCCAGAAGAGTATTTGAACCGAAACGATGAAATTGGGGAGTTGACAAGTTCTCTGGCAACATTAAATCAAGGTTTCCGTAATACTATTGGGGAAATCCAAAATTCTGCACAAGAGCTAGCGTCTTCTAGCCAGCAGATGTCTGCCGTATCGGAGAACTCTTCAGCCAATATGAAAGAAGTATCCGCATCAACTGAAGAAATATCTGCAAGTCTAGAAGAAGTCTCTGCGGCTGCGGAGGAGATATCTGCTTCCAGTGAGCAAATGAATGCCTCAACTAGCGAGCTAGTAGGTAGCATGAAGCGAGGAAATCAGACGGCTAAAGAAATAGAAGCAAAGGCGTTAAAAGTTCAAGGAGAAGTAGAGGAAGGTCAGCAAAAAGCATTTGAAATTTATACAGAGTTAGACGCTCGGTTAAAAGTAGGCATTGAGAAAGCTAAAATAGTAGATCAGATTTCTAATATGGCTGACCAGATAGCTGACATTGCAGAACAGACAAATCTTTTAGCGCTCAACGCTGCTATAGAAGCTGCTAGAGCAGGAGAGCAGGGTAGAGGCTTTGCAGTGGTAGCTGAAGAAGTTAGAAAGCTTGCTACTAATTCAACCGAAACTGTGACAAGTATTCAAGACCTTACTGCCCAGGTTCAAGGAAACATTAGAACCCTAGTTGGAGATGCAAATCAGTTATTGCAATTTGTAACCACGGATGTAAATGAAGATTACAAAAAATTTCTAGAAACAGCAGAGGAATATAAAAATGACGCACATACCTTTTACACCATTACAGATCAAGCGGCCAGTATGGGGGAAGAAGTGTTGCATGCAGTAGGTGAAGTTACTCGCTCAATCAATGAAGTTACCGAGACTATAGGGCAGAGTGCTGAAGGTGCAGATCAAATAGCCTCAGGAACTAGCGATACTTCCAGTTCTATGGCAGAAATAAATGAGGCATCAGGTAGGCTTGCTAAAATGTCTGAGGATTTGAGTAAACTAATTAATCAGTTTAAAGTCTAATTAGTAAAACTGTAAAAGTGGTTGGCTATGGGATGTAGGTTGCCACTTCAACATATTTTAAAAATTTAGGGGGGAAAGTATGAACAAAGACAAAAAGCATAAAAGATATGTAAAAGAAATAGAAAATAAAATAACAGCACTTGATAAAGTACCCATAAGTATACGGAGTAAAATTTTAATTGGGATAGTGATTGCCCTTTTAATAAGTCCCATGATAGGTGTAAAAATTGAAGATTTGGTGCATCAAACAGGACTGGTGGGAGAAAATATAGCAATATATGTGTCCACAACTATTAATATAGTGGTGGTTACAATAATTATTTCTGTAGCTTTAGAGTTTATTATACTTAGAAAACTCAACCAAGTAATAGAAGAACTGAAACAGGCAGGTGAGGGTGACCTAACTGCGAAAGTTAACATTGAATCTCGAGATGAAATGCAAGTATTAGGAGAGTATTTTAACTTGATGCAGGACAAGCAGATTAACATGATGCAAAGAATGCAGAAAAAATCTGAACAATTGACAGAGTTTGCTCAAGAACTTTCTAAGGCAACAGACAGTGCTTCAGCAGATATGCAAGAGATATACTCCTCTACAGAAGAAATATCTGCTAGCTTAGAAGAAGTATCTGCATCTACAGAAGAAATTACTGCTTCTAGCGAAGAGATGGACACTATAATGGGGAGTTTAGAGGATCAGTCAAACGAAGCCAAGCATCAGTCTAAAGAGATTGAGGTTAGAGCGGTTAAGTTAAAGGAAGAAACGGAGCAGGCTACCCATAAGGCAAATGAAATATATGAAGAAATTCATAAAAAAATGATAAGTGCAATTGAAAAAGCAGAAATTGCTGATGAAATATCCAGCATGGCCAATTCTATTTCTGAAATAGCAGATCAGACAAATTTATTAGCCTTAAACGCTGCTATAGAAGCTGCTAGGGCAGGAGAACATGGAAAAGGTTTTGCCGTAGTAGCAGAAGAAGTGAGGAAGCTGGCAGCAGAGTCTAGTCAAGCAGTTGAAAATATTCAAACATTAACAGGACAAGTACACGATGCAATTGCAACACTGATAGAGGATGCTAATCAACTTTTGGAATTTGTAAACTCAGAAGTCATAGAAGATTACAAGAAATTTATGGATGTGGGTAGTACATATGAAAAAGACGCAAATAGATTTTTTGAAATATCTAGTATAACAGCGGATATGAGTAATAAGGCATTAGTCTCAGTAAAAGAAGTAAGTAAGGCAATGGAAATGGTATCTAGTTCTATAAACCAAAGCTCTCATGGGGCTCAGCAAATTGCTAGTGGGACTGGGAAAACAACAGATTTCATTGAAAAGATTACTAACTCTTCAACAAAACTAGCTAGTATTTCTGAAGAATTAAATGAAATGGCAATGGAATTTAACGTAAAATAATAAGAGCCAGTGGCTATTAATTCAAGCCACTGACTCTATATTTATTTACCTCTAAGTATTTTTAACAATGAAACCTTTGATATATCTACATCAAAGCAGGTAAGTATTCTGTCTGTCTTTGGCTCATAATCTTTCTTTTGTGATTTTCTTTTGTTTGCCAATTCAAATACGTCGAAGTTAAGTTCGTTTTTTTGTAATGCTACATCTTTCATTGAGATTCCCCCTTTAAAATTAGTATAATTTATTTATAAATCATTTAGTACTATTTATTACAAGCTCAATTTAAGAATAACACATAGTGCACTATTTCACAATATGCGGCGCAAATGTCCTATTATTTTAATTTTTTTACCTATTCAACCTAATGAAAAGAGCTTGGCATCAAAGCCAAGCTCACAATCTACTCTTCTGTATAATAGGCTATACCAATTGCCCCGGGACCAACGTGGAGGCCTATAACTGGGCCAATTGATGTAAGACTGATTGTTTTTCCTGTTTTTTCTTTTATAAGCTCAGCAACCTCTCTTCCTTCAGCTTCATTATTGATGTGGTGAACTGTGGCATCTCCTAGACCTTTATTGGATACATCCTCTAAGAAAGCATTTACAATAGTTTCAATAGCTTTTTTCTTTGTGCGGACCTTGGTAAAAACAGATGTTTTCCCATCTACCACAGTAAGGATGGGCTTTATTTGAAGTACTGTACCTACTAAAGCTGCAGCTCCACCTATTCTGCCACCTTTTTTCAGATAGGATAAAGTATCTGGAGTGAAGAGAAATCTACTACGGGAAATGACGTGGTGAGCACTGGCGGCAACTTCTGCGACACTCTCTCCTGCTTTAGCTGCCTTAGCTGCGACTATGGTTGCAAACCCCAACTCCATGCAGTTTGAGCGGGAGTCTACCAGCTCAATTTCTGCTTCTGGATACTTTTCTAGCACTAATTTTTTGGCAGATTGAGCAGTGCTGAAAGTGCCACTCATATCAGCAGAGAGGAATACGCCTACCACGGCGTTTCCGGAGTTTACCTGTTGCTCAAAATGCTTACAGAAGTCATTGAGCGAAGGTTGGGATGAGGTGGGGACATCTGCACTCTGATCCATTTTTTCATAAAAAACATGATTATCTAACTCTTCTTCCAGAAATGTTTCTGTTTCAAAGTTTATGCTAAGTGAAATTACAGTTATAGACAACTTTTCTCTAATTTGTTTTGGTATGTAAGATGTACTGTCTGTTATAACTTTTACAGACATTAACTGTCACCCCCTGTTATGAATTTGTCTCTACTAATTATCCCCTTGCTGCATGTTTAAAGTCAAGGGTGAATTAGTTAAATATAGTAAAAACCAACTTAAAAAGCGAGTTACCATCTAAAGAGCTTATATGTAAAAAAATAACACGAATATTATTTGGTATTAAAGCTGAAATGTTCGCTAATTTATGTTGACAGATATGATATAATTCTGGTAATCTATAAGTGAAAAATAAATAGTACTGTATAATTGTGAGGATATGGCTCACTAGTTTCTACCGGGTGACCGTAAATCGCTCGACTACAGTGAAAGTGCACCTAGGGTTCCGCTGTTGGTTAACAGGTTTGGTCCAAGTGGTGCAGATAAGGTTACATGCCTTGTTACACCGTAGGGATAAAAGCCCAGACGGGTAGGTTTCTCTGTTAAGTAAGACCTACTCGCTGGTGCTTTTTTTTATTAGAGGGAGTGATATTATGTTAGATCGCATTCAAGCTAACCCTCCTCATAAGATTGGTATAATTGGTGGAGGGCAGTTGGGCAAAATGATGACAATTGCTGCGAAACAAATGGGTTTCCATGTTACTATACTGGACCCTGTAGAGGATTGTCCTGCAGCCCAAGTGGCAGACCGGCAGATAGTAGCTAAATATGATGATTGCGTAGCTATAACAGACTTAGTTCAGCACTGCCAAGTGACTACTTATGAATTTGAGCATATAGACAGTGATATACTAATAGAACTGGATGAAAAAGGGTGGGATATTTCCCCAAATCCATCAACATTAAAGGTCATTCAGAACAAATTAAGTCAAAAGGGTTTATTAAAGAAGCAGGGTATTCCTGTACCAGAATTTTTACCTGTCACCACTGGGGGAGATGTGGAAAGGGCTGCAGCAGCCCTAGGATATCCACTCCTGCTAAAAGCTTGTACAGGTGGATATGATGGCAAGGGAAATTATGTGATAAGAACGCAGGAAGATATTAAGGTAGCCATGGAAACACTGAATAACTGTTCCTTAATGGTAGAGGCATTTGTACCCTTTACCCATGAAGTATCGGTAATGGTTGCCCGCAGTGCTTCTGGACAAGTAGCAACGTATCCATTAAGTGAAAATGAGCATGAGGAAAACATCTTAATTCGAGGTATTGTACCTGCGCGAGTTAGTGAGGCTATTGCTACTAAGTCTAGAGAAATAGCAGCTGCAGTAATGGATGTTTTTCAAGGAGTGGGGATCTTTTGTGTGGAAATGTTTGTGACGGAACAAGGTAATGTCTTAGTAAATGAAGTTGCTCCAAGGCCTCACAATTCAGGTCACTACACCATTGAAGCTTGTCGCACATCTCAGTTTGAGCAGCATATTCGCGCTATTACAGATCTTCCCTTAGGGTCTACAAAGCTACTTGCACCTGTAGTAATGATTAACCTGTTGGGTGAGAGTGGGCATAGTGGACCTGCTGTAGTTGCCGGTTGCGGGGAAGCACTGGCAATTCCGGGATGTAAGCTTCACTTTTATGGAAAAAAAGAGACTGTGCCAAAAAGGAAAATGGGACATGCTACCATTACAGCATCTACTCTAGAAGAGGCTTTAGAATATGGAGATAGAGCAAAAAATTATTTTAAAATAATAAGTGGCAACGAGGAGGAGTAATATGACACAGGATAACCCAATCGTTGGAATTATCATGGGAAGTGATTCAGACTTACCAGTTATGAGTAAGGCAGCTAAAGTGTTAGATGAATTTAAAGTACCCTATGAGCTGACCATTGTTTCAGCCCATCGGACGCCAGAGCGATTGTTTGAGTACAGTAAAACCGCAACGGAGCGGGGGATTGAAGTGATTATCGCTGGGGCAGGCGGAGCAGCTCACTTGCCAGGAATGGTTGCTGCAATAACAGAACTTCCAGTTATTGGGGTGCCAGTTCAGTCCAAGGCAATGAGTGGAATAGACTCCCTTTACTCCATAGTGCAAATGCCCCCAGGAGTCCCTGTGGCAACAGTAGCTATTAACGGTGCACAAAACGCTGGGTTATTGGCCTTACAGATCCTCGGATGTGGTAACAAGGAACTAAGAGAGAAGGTAGCCAATTATAAGGAAAGCTTAAAGGATATGGTAGAAGACAAAGCGGATAAGTTGGAGCGTATTAAATATAAAGGTTATCTGGAGCAAATGAAGCAATAAGGAGGCAGCATAGATGATTGAACGGTATACGCTACCAGAGATGAAGAAAATATGGTCTGAAGAAAATAAATATCGACAATGGCTTGAAATAGAAGTTCTCGCCTGCGAAGCTATGGCAGAACAGGGGACCATTCCTAAAGAAGCCGCCAAGGCAATTAGAGAAAAAGCAGATTTTGATGTTGAAAGAATCCAAGAAATTGAAAAGATAACAAGGCATGATGTACTAGCGTTTCTAACGGCTGTAGCAGAAAAGGTGGGAGATGAGTCAAAGTATATCCATATGGGAATGACTTCTTCTGATATTCTTGACACAGCCACTGCTCTTCAACTAAAAGAAGCTTCAAACGTTATTATGAAAAAGCTAAAGCATTTGCGAGAAGTATTAGTAGAGCAAGCCAAAAAATACAAAGATGTAGTTATGATGGGGCGAAGTCATGGAATACACGCTGAGCCTATTACCTTCGGGTTAAAAATGGCTCTTTGGGTTACAGAGATGGACCGAAATATAAACCGCTTTCAGCGGGCTACAGAAACGATATCTGTAGGGGCTATCTCGGGTGCAGTAGGCACTTTTGCCAATATAGATCCATTTATTGAAGAGTACGTTTGTGAGAAGCTTGAGTTAAATCCTGCAGAGGTCTCTACTCAAATCATTCAGCGAGACAGACATGCAGAGTACGTATCCACTATTGCAGTGGTAGGTAGCTCACTAGACAAAATGGCAACAGAAATTAGAAATTTACAGAGAACCGATGTCCTAGAGGTTGAAGAAATGTTCGCTAAAGGGCAAAAGGGCTCATCAGCAATGCCCCATAAGCGAAATCCGATTATCTGTGAAAGGGTAGCTGGGTTAGCTCGAGTACTTCGAGGCAATGCGGTAGCGGCGTTAGAAAACGTGGCTCTGTGGCATGAAAGGGACTTAACTCATTCATCGGTAGAAAGGGTTATCTTGCCTGACAGCACGATTACACTAGACTATATGCTGGCTAAATTTATCGATGTAATGAAAGAACTGCTAGTATACCCAGACCACATGATGAAAAATGTGGATCAAACACTAGGCTTAATTTTCTCCCAAAGGGTATTGTTAAGTCTAGTTGACAAGGGAATGCTGCGAGAGGATGCTTATGCACTAGTTCAACGGAATGCTATGATAGCATGGGAGCAAAAGGTAGACTTTAAGAATATGCTTCTTCAGGATAGTAAAGTTACTGATAAGCTTACTAGAACAGAGCTTGACGAGCTTTTTGATTATGGATATCACACTAAAAACGTTAACTACATCTTCAAAAGAGTAGGTATCGAATAGGGCTTCAAAATGTTAAAAGATAGAGGATTAGAAAACCAATTTATCGAATTAAAGAACAAATATACGAAAAACTAGAGGAGGAAACAACAATGCTTAAGGCAGAAATTAAGGTTACTTTGAGAAAGAGTATTTTAGATCCACAGGGGACTGCATTAAAGAGTGCGTTAAATTCCATGGATTACAATAGTGTTGAGGATGTGCGTATTGGTAAATATTTAGAAGTTAAATTAAACACTGAGGATAGAGCAGAAGCAGAGAAGCAAGTAAAAGAAATGTGTGATAAGTTGCTTTCTAACCCAGTAATTGAAGACTACAGCTTTGAGCTATTGGAGGTTTAAAAATGAAATTTGGAGTAATTGTTTATCCCGGCTCTAGTGGCGATGCGGATTGCTATCATGTTGTGGAAAATGTATTAAAAGAACCAGTAGAGTACATCTGGCACGGTAATAATTCTATAGGTGAGGTGGACTGCATCATTATACCTGGTGGGTTTTCCTATGGAGACTATTTGAGAGCAGGAGCGATTGCTGGCATTTCTCCTATCAATCAAGGAATTATTGAGTTTGCAAAAAAGGGTGGCTTGGTAATCGGAATATGCAATGGATTCCAAGTATTACTAGAGGCAGGCTTATTGCCAGGAGCAATGCTTAGAAATGCCAGCTTAAAATTCCGTTGTCATAACAATAACCTGCGTGTTGAAAACAGCAATACACCTTTTACTAATTTACTAAAGCAAGATCAGATTATTGACTTGTCTATAGCTCACGGCGAGGGCAACTATTACTGTGACCAAGAGACTTATAAGGAACTAGAGGCCAATAATCAGATTGTATTTAGATATAGTGATTTAGATGGTAATGTGTTAGATGAGAGTAACCCTAATGGTTCCATTGGAAACATTGCGGGGATTTGTAACAAGGACAAGAACGTATTAGGTATGATGCCTCATCCAGAGAGAAGTGCAGAAGAGATACTTGGGGGAACAGACGGAGCACTAATTTTTAAATCAATAGTAAAATGGTGGCAAGAAAAGAGAGGTGGCAGCAATGGCTAAACCAGCATGGGAAGAAATGGGATTAATCCAGAGTGAATATGACAAAATAGTAGAGCTCTTGGGAAGAGAGCCTAATTACACGGAAATAGGTCTATTTTCTGTAATGTGGTCTGAGCACTGCAGCTATAAACATTCTAAACCAGTGTTGGGCATGTTCCCAACTACAGGTGAGCAAGTGCTACAAGGACCTGGAGAAAATGCTGGGATTGTAGATATTGGAGATGGACAGGCAGTAGTTTTCAAAATCGAAAGTCACAATAGCCCTACAGCGGTTGAGCCCTATCAGGGAGCGGCTACTGGGGTAGGGGGTATCATTAGAGATGTGTTCACAATGGGAGCGCGACCAATTGGGCTGCTAAACTCTTTGAGGTTTGGGCAACTGGATAATCCAAGAGTAAGATACCTTTTTGATGGAGCGGTAGCAGGTATCAGCGCTTATGGTAACTGCATTGGAGTTCCTACAGTTGGTGGAGAAGTTTACTTTAATAAATGCTACGAAGGAAATCCCCTTGTTAACGCCATGTGTGTAGGTTTAATCAAGCACGATGAAATTGCTCGCGGAGTGGCTTCAGGAGTAGGCAATTCTGTGATGGTTGTAGGTGCTACCACAGGCCGGGATGGAATTCACGGAGCTACTTTTTCCTCAGAAGAGCTGAGCGACGATAGTGAGAAAAAGCGACCAGAAGTTCAGGCGGGAGATCCTTTTATGGAGAAGCTGTTGCTAGAGGCTTGTCTAGAATTGATTAAAAATGATTTAGTAGTGGGAATGCAGGATATGGGAGCGGCAGGATTGACCAGTTCCTCCTGTGAAATGGCTTCAAGAGCGGGTACAGGTTTAGAAATCGATGTTACATTAGTTCCCCAAAGAGAAGAAGGGATGACACCTTATGAGATTTTATTGTCAGAATCCCAAGAGCGAATGCTTCTAATACCTAAAAAGGGCTCTGAGGATAAAGTACAAGAGATCTTCAAAAAATGGGGCTTAAATGCAGTTGTAGTTGGGAAAGTAACTGATGATGGTCTTCTGAGAATTAAAGAGGGAGATAAGGTAGCAGCAGAAGTACCAGCGCTGGCACTTACTGAGGAATGTCCTATCTATCATCCTGAGGCTAAAAAGCCTAGCTATATAGATGAAATGAAAAATGTGGACTTAGAGGCTTATGGAAAAGAAACTGCAGAGACAGGAGACTGCAATGAAATTCTACTAAATCTATTAGCCTCACCCACAATTGCCAGTAAAGAGTGGGTATATAAGCAATATGATTATACGGCTGGAACGAATACAGTAGTTTGCCCCGGTTCTGATGCAGGAGTCTTGAGAATTAAAGGCACTAACAAAGGGATCGCAATGAGTACAGACTGTAACTCAAGATATGTATACCTGAACCCTGAGGTAGGCGGCAAAATAGCTATAGCTGAGGCTGCTAGAAATGTAGTTTGCTCTGGTGCCAAGCCTTTAGCTGTTACAGATTGTCTTAACTTTGGGAATCCAGAGAAACCAGAAATATTCTGGCAATTTAAGAATGCAGTAAAGGGTATGAGTGAGGCGTGTGAGGTTCTTAATACACCTGTAATCGGGGGAAATGTGAGTCTCTACAATGAAAGCGCTAAAGGTGCAATTTACCCAACACCTACAGTAGGTATAGTTGGTTTGATAGAAGATATTGACAAGAGAGTTACATCTGAATTCAAGCAAGAGGGAGATGTGATTGTCCTTTTAGGTGAGACCAAGAAGGAACTTGGGGGCAGTGAATATTTGTCAGTTGTTCACGACCTAGAGGCAGGAAAAACTCCAGAGCTAGATTTAGATGTGGAGAAAGCTCTACAGCAACTTTGCTTAGATGCAATAGGACAAGGTTTAGTTAACTCTGCTCATGACTGTGCAGAGGGAGGTTTAGCAGTAGCTATTGCTGAGAGTTGTATTGATGGCAAAGTGGGTGCTAAAGTGTCAGTGGAAGCTGGAACAAATGATTTAACTCCTATTGAGCTGCTATTTAGTGAGTCCCAATCTAGAATTGTATTATCAGTGAAGCCAGAATCAGTTTCGAAGCTTAAAGAACTTGCTGCAGCTACTAAGATAGCTTTTGCCGAGCTAGGAACAGTAGGTGGAGATGAATTAATAATTGAGCCTGGAAACATTAAGCTGCCAGTAGAAAAAATAGAGAAAACCTGGCGGGAGGCGATTGAATGTCAGCTGAAATAGTAATGCCAAGACCTACAGAAGAGTGTGGAGTTTTCGGCATCTATGGACCCAATGAAGAGGTTGCTCGAGAGACATATTTTGGACTTTATGCGCTTCAACACAGGGGGCAGGAGAGCGCTGGCATTGCCATTAGTAACGGCACAGAAATTGAATTGCACAAGGATATGGGTTTAGTATCTGAGGTATTTGACAACGATGTGATAGATACTTTAAAAGGGGATTTGGCTATCGGTCATGTGCGCTATTCTACTGATAACGCTAATCTTCATGTAAACGCTCAACCCTTAGTTTTTAGATATTACCAAGGCATGTTGGCCTTAGCTCACAATGGAAACTTGACCAATGCCGATAGCCTCAGAAGAACATTGACGGCAACAGGATCTGTGTTTCAAACATCCACAGATTCTGAGGTCATAGTCAATCTGATTGCCAAGTATGGTCAGAGTTCTATTGAAGAGTCATTGATGAAGTGTATGATAGACATTAAAGGAGCGTACGCTCTAGTTGTGATGACAGAAAATAAACTAATTGGTGTGCGAGATCCCTATGGGGTAAGACCACTTTGTATCGGCAAGCTAAATGATGCCTATATAATCTCCTCAGAAACCTGTGCTCTTGACACTATTGGGGCTGACTTTGTCAGGGATGTGGAGCCAGGGGAAATAGTTGTTATAGACGAAACCGGGATAAACTCTCGCAAAGCTATGACAGCACCTCGACAGGCTACTTGTATATTTGAATTTGTATACTTTGCCAGACCAGACAGTGTGATCGATGGAGACGGTGTTCGCAATGCTAGAAGAGCCATGGGGAGGCAGCTGGCTAGAGAAAACCCGGTGGATGCGGATATTGTCATTTCCGTTCCCGACTCGGGCACTGCTCCAGCCATGGGTTATGCAGAGGAAATGGGATTACCTTTTGAAGAGGGTCTAATGAAAAATAGATATATCGGCCGTACCTTTATTCAACCTTCCCAAAAGATGCGCGAGCAGGGTGTGCGATTAAAGTTAAATGCAATTGCATCTATAGTAGAAGGAAAGCGAGTTGTGATGGTAGATGATTCTATTGTCAGGGGTACTACAAGCCGAAAAATAGTAAAGATGCTTAGAGATGTTGGGGTAAAAGAAGTTCATATGATGGTGAGTTCACCGCCAGTACTTTATCCGTGTTATTATGGGATTGATACTTCGCAGCGAGATGAATTAATTGCCGCAGAGCACGATGTGGAGTACATTAGAGACCATATTGGTGCAGACAGTCTCTACTATTTATCTCAAGAGGGGATACTTTCAGCCATGCAGAACCCACCAGAAAAATTCTGCATGGCTTGCTTTAACGGAGACTATGCAATAGACGTGGAAGGCAAAGGTGATACCAATGGCAGATAAAAAACAAGAAAAGCTAACTTATGCCCAAGCAGGTGTAGATATTGAAGCGGGAAATGAAGCAGTAAGCCTAATGAAGTCCCACGTGAAGAGAACTTGGAGACCAGAAGTTTTGACAGAGCTTGGAGGCTTTGGTGGATTATTTGCTCTAGATAAAGACAAGTATGCAGAACCAGTATTAGTATCTGGAACTGATGGTGTTGGCACAAAGCTCAAGGTTGCCATGATGATGGATAAACACGACACTATTGGGATAGACGCTGTAGCCATGTGTGTTAATGATATTCTGGTACAAGGAGCAGAACCTCTCTTTTTCTTAGACTACCTGGCTGTGGGTAAGCTTAAGCCTGAGCAGGTAGCGGATATTGTCAAGGGAATAGCTGATGGGTGTGAGCAATCGGGATGCGCTCTTATCGGTGGTGAGACAGCTGAGATGCCTGGTTTTTACAGTGAAGACGAGTACGATGTTGCAGGATTTACTGTGGGAATAGTGGACAAGGAAAAGATAATCACTGGAGCTAAAATTGAACCTGGACACGTGCTTTTAGGACTTCCTTCTTCGGGAATTCACAGTAACGGATATTCACTAGTTCGAAAAGTTCTTTTAGAGGTAGCTGAGATGAGCTTAGACAGTCAAGTTGAAATGCTGGACAAAACCCTAGGTGAGGAATTGTTGACACCTACTAAAATTTACGTAAAAGCGGTTATGCCTCTCCTAAAAGCAGGCTTGCCTGTAGATGGGATGGCTCATATTACTGGCGGTGGCCTAATAGAGAATATTCCTAGAGTTTTGCCTTTGGGGACAGCAGTAGAAATAGACACTAGTGCAATAGATACACCTAAGATATTTGAGCTGATTCAAGAAAAGGGACAAATAGAGAAAACTGAAATGTATCGCACTTTTAATATGGGGGTTGGGATGGTATTAATTGTACCTCCAGACAGTGAGGAAGCGGTAAGAAATGACCTGGAAAAGCGGGGAGAAAAAGTATACACTCTTGGAAAAGTAGTAGCTGGTGAAGGGGAAGTGAAAATCCGTTGAAACCAATAGAGCTAGTAGTATTGGCATCGGGCAGAGGCACTAATTATGAGGCCATAGCCTTAGCTATAGAAGAAGAGCGATTGTCTGGGCGAATTAAAGCAGTTATTAGTGATAAAGAAAATGCCCCTGTATTGGACAAGGCTAGATCCAAGGGGATTGAAACCATATTTGTTGACCCAAAAGAGAACAACTTCGAGGAGAGACTGATTGCCGCGTGCAAGCAGTTTTCTCCTGATTATATATGTTTGGCGGGGTTTATGAGGATTTTGAGAAAAGGCTTTATCGAGGCTTTTAGAGACCAAATTATTAATATTCATCCCTCCTTATTACCTGCCTTTCCAGGGCTTAAGGCGCAGGAGCAGGCATTTAATTATGGAGTAAAATACAGTGGCTGCACAGTCCACTTTGTGGATGAAGGAATGGATTCGGGACCAATAATAGCTCAAAGTGTTGTTCCTGTTAAAGAGAGAGATGCCTTAAAAGACTTAACTGAGCGAATTTTGCGGGAAGAGCATACTTTATTTCCTCAGGTCCTACAGTTGTTAGCAGAGAAACGGGTAGAACTGAAAGGGAGAAAGGTAGTGATTTTAGATGAGTAAGAAGAGAGCATTAGTTAGTGTTTCTAACAAAGAGGGAGTCGTAGAATTTGCCGAACAATTGGCAGAATTAGATTACGAGATTGTTTCAACCGGAGGAACTGCAAAGACTCTAAGAGACAATGGCGTAACAGTTACATATATTTCAGATGTTACTGATTTTCCTGAGATTTTAGAAGGAAGGGTTAAGACTTTACACCCAAAAGTGCACGGAGGTATATTAGCCAAGCGCAATGAGGAGCACCTAGCTCAGCTTAAAGAAAATGAAATCACCCCAATAGACTTAGTGGCAGTGAACCTATACCCATTTAGAGAAACTATAGCTAAAGAGGGGGTAACCCTAGATGAAGCTATAGAGAATATAGATATCGGTGGGCCTGCAATGGTAAGGGCTTCGGCTAAAAATTATGCAGCGGTTACTATCATTGTAAACCCTACAAACTACCAAACAGTTATCGATGAGCTTAAGGATAAGGGAAATGTTAGTCCTGAAACTAGATTTAATTTAGCTAAAGAGGCTTTTACCCATACAGCTGGATACGACAAAGCTATTGCTGAGTACTTGACCAGTGTATGCGCTGATGGAGAGACATCTTCCTGCAATCAGCAGCCTGAATTTGCAGAGCAGTTGAATTTACAGGGAGTGAAAAAACAGGACCTGCGCTACGGAGAAAATCCTCATCAGAAGGCTGCTTTCTATCAGATGAGTAAGGGTTCCAATGTAGCAAATGCAACCCAACTTCAGGGGAAAGCACTGTCATTTAACAACTTAATGGATGCAAATGCGGCATTAGAGTTAGTGAAAGAATATGATCACCCAGCAGCAGTAGTAATAAAGCACACTAATCCTTGTGGTGCCAGTGAAGCAGATGATTTGACAACTGCCTACAAGCAGGCTTATGAGGCTGATCCAGTATCTTCCTTTGGAGGAATAGTTGCTTGCAATAGACCGGTTACTGAAGCGGTAGCTACAGAAATGAGTAAAATCTTCCTAGAGGTAGTAATAGCACCAGAGTTTACTCCTGAGGCAATTGCCGTACTGGAGAAAAAGGAAAACTTAAGGTTACTGGCCATAGGAAGTTTTGAGCAAGATGAGAAGCAACTAGATGTTAAAGCGGTTGCAGGAGGCATTTTAGTACAGGAAGCGGATAAAGAGATGGTAACTTCCCAAGAGCTAAAAGTGGTTACAGAGACTAAGCCTGACGAGAAGATGTTGAGAGAGCTATTATTTGCTTGGAAAACTGTAAAACACGTTAAATCAAATGCAATAGTTGTTGCTAAAGGTGGAACTACTCTGGGAGTTGGAGCGGGACAGATGAACCGAGTAGGATCAGTTAAAATTTCTCTTGAGCAAGCAGGAGAAAAGGCTCAAGGCGCCATATTAGCATCTGATGCATTCTTCCCCTTTGCAGATTCTGTAGAAGAGGCTGGGAAAGCAGGCATAAAAGCGATTATTCAGCCTGGTGGCTCTAAGCGAGATGAAGAATCCATCGCCAAAGCGAATGAACTGGGAATAATAATGGTATTCACAGGTCAGAGGCATTTTAAACACTAAAATAGGGGGTGTTTGCTATTAAGGTTTTAGTAATAGGGGCAGGTGGCCGAGAGCACGCCTTAGTGTGGAAGCTACAGCAAAGTCCCAAGGTGGAAAAGGTTTTCTGTGCACCGGGCAACGGAGGTATTGCTCAGATTGCTCAATGTGTTGATATTAAGGATACTGATGTGGAAGGCCTATTAGAATTTGCTGTCAATGAGAAAATAGACCTTGCAATAGTTGGGCCCGAGGCGCCCTTAGTTGCAGGGGTAGTAGATAAGTTCCGTGAAAAGGGTTTGAGGGCTTTTGGCCCCTCTCAGCGGGCTGCAGAGATTGAGGGTAGTAAGGCCTTAGCTAAAGATATAATGGAGAAATACCAAATTCCAACAGCAAAGGCAGCCACATTTACTGACGTTGAGAAAGCACTAAATTATGTAGATGAGCTAGGGGTCCCCTGTGTGGTCAAGGCAGATGGATTGGCCGCAGGTAAAGGTGTTGTAGTAGCAGAGGATGTAGAGACGGCAAAAAAGGCAGTTCGAGAAATGATGGAGGACAAGGCTTTTGGCAGTGCCGGTGATAAGGTTGTCATAGAAGAGTTTTTAAGAGGAGAAGAAGTTAGTATTTTGGCCTTTACCGATGGGAAGACAGTTGTCCCAATGGTTTCATCTCAGGACCACAAAAGGGCTTTTGATGGTGATCAGGGGCCTAACACAGGAGGAATGGGAGCTTATTCCCCTGCACCCATCTATACGGAGCAAATAGAGCAGATAGTAATGGAGCAGGTACTAAAGCCCACTATTCAGGGCCTTGCTAAAGAGGGTAGAGATTACACTGGAGTTATTTATGCGGGCCTTATGATTACTGAGGAAGGGCCGAAAGTGCTAGAATTTAATGCTCGCTTTGGAGACCCGGAAACTCAGCCAGTATTGATGAGACTAGAAACAGATTTGGTTGAGATTATTGAGGCAATAGAGCAAGAGAAGCTAGACGAGATCGAGATAAAGTGGTCTAAAGAAGCAGCAGTCTGCGTGGTAGTAGCCTCTGGTGGATATCCAGGGAGTTATGAGAAGGGTAAGCTGATTACGGGATTAGATCAAGTAGATGAGAATGAGGCAATAGTTTTCCACGCTGGTACCAAAGCTGTAGAGGGAAAAATATACACTAACGGTGGGCGCGTATTAGGGATTACAGCTAAAGGTGATACAGTGGCTGAGGCTGTAAAATCTGCTTACAAGGCCATAGATGTGATTAAATTTGAAAAGATGCAATATAGAAAAGATATTGCGCACAGGGCCATTGATTAGTATAATTTTTATACAAGTATTGTAAATAAGAAAACATCTATTAGGATTCAAACTAATAGATGTTTTTATTTTGGGAGAATTAATATGTTATCTATTAAAAGAGCCAATGAAGATGATTTTGAATTAATATGGCCTTTAACATCAAGCCTAATCAAGCCCAGCTAGGCGCTCATGTGTGCAATGCGGGATATGTAGTGGTATCTGACTCTCAAGGAAGGGGTATTGGCAAAGCTCCGTTATGAATAAAATGTTGAAAATTAGAGGATTCTGAAAGGCTCCCTAGAATAATTTTAAATATTGGAGCTAAAAATTATGAGGAGAGATTAGGAGAATGGATAATTATTTAACAAAGTACGTTGATTTGACTGAAGAGCTTACTAATGTAATATCCAGAGAGTCTGGTTTTCCAGTAGTTATATGTATTGACGATGGAAAGATAATTAGTGCTAAAGACAAGTCGCGAATTGGAAATACCCATGCAGGTGCTGCCCGCATTTTAGCAGGTGAAACAGATGAAATATCTATCACTGAGGAAGATGTAGAAGAGTTTGCTAAAAAAGGGCAAGTGCTTAGGGCTGGGCATAGTCAAGTAATTAAAATAGACGGAGAGCGGATAGGTACTATTGGCATAACAGGGGATGTAACAATTACAAGGCCTATTGCCAAGGTTGCTGCTCACAGTATGGCGTACTATATTGCATCCTTTGAAGAGCAGGTTAAACGCAAGAAAATAGCAGGGGAAGTTGCCAAGGAAGTGCAAGCAAGTGTTCATGAACTATCAGCAGCTACTGAGGAGCTATATGCAAGCATGGAAAAACTTACTAGCACTGAAGAGGAGATTAACAATACTGCTCAGCAAACTAAGAATAATCTAAAGGAAACGGATAAGATAATACACTACATGCATAAGATAGCCAAGCAAACTAATATGCTAGGGTTAAATGCATCTATTGAAGCAACTAAGGCTGGGGTGTACGGACAAAGCTTCAGTGTAGTAGCTGATGAAGTGAGAAAATTGGCTGCAGACAGCAGTCAGTACGCAGATAAGATTGCAGAGACTTTAAATAGTTTTAAAGATACTACAGAGGAGATCGCAGCTGCTATTGAAATCAATTCTAAAACTGCCGGTGAGCAAGCAGAGGCTCTTAACCAGCTCAACCAACAAATAGAGGGAATACAAGCTGCCATGGAAAAACTACTTAAGACAAATGAAGACCTGTAGCATATAGCTACAGGTTTTCTTTTATGTGTGCCCGGCACGGGCGGTAACTTGGCGGTGAAAGTCCGCTGTGGGCTTGGTAGTGGGAACCACTAGCCAATGACAAGGGTGTCCA